>JBEGSP010000097.1:0-6701 GCA_041179845.1 Pseudomonadota bacterium | reverse complement strand
TGGGGTAACAAGACGGTTCAGGTTCGTATTAATGGCTTGGATACCGAGTATATGTATCGCGATGTGATTGATATCGTTGAAGCCTGTCCGCGACTTGATATGCTGTTGATACCTAAGGTAGGCGTTCCAGCCGATGTGTATATGGTTGATACGCTGGTGACTCAAATCGAAATGACTAAAAAACGCAGCAAGCGTATAGGTTTTGATCTGTTGATAGAAACTGCATTGGGTATGTCGAATGTCGAAGCTATCGCCGCCAGTTCAACGCGCATAGAAGCGCTCAGTTTTGGTGTGGGCGACTACGGCGCTAGCACGCGAGCTCGCTCAACTTTCATTGGTGGTAACGATCCTGACTACGGTGTGCTGACGCCACCTGATGCACAAGGTCAACGTGAATTTCATTCGGGCGATATGTGGCATTACGCGATGTCACGTATGTTGGTTGCTGCGCGCGCTTATGGATTACGGCCTATCGATGGGCCATTCGCAAATTTTTCTGACCCACAAGAATATGAAGCGGTAGCGCGACGTGCAGCGGCTTTGGGCTATGAAGGTAAATGGGCGATTCATCCCACGCAAATCGATATTGCGAATGACGTATTTTCACCTAGCGAAAAAGAAATTGCCTATGCCAAGCGCATTATGGAAGCAATGGCAGAGGCGCAGCGTGAAGGTCGTGGCGCAGTCAGTATGGATGGTCGGTTGATTGATATTGCCAGTATAAAGATGGCAGAGAATTTACTGCGTAAAATCGTTTAATCGTCGGCATCGGCATCAGCTTCAAGCTAATACGATCTACCGTAGTCTGCCGACTTCAGGGATGATTTTTTCCATCTGTATCAGCGGATAGCAACGCTCTTTATCTTGGTAGATCGAAACGCAATCCAAGCACTGAAAACACTCTTGGTAATCGATCTTTCCCGTAGCTGAGATTGCCTGATACTCACAACGATGACGGCAACTCTGGCACGGCGTCCCACACTCATCTCGGCGCGGTATCCATGACCAGAAGCGCAAAATTCCCAGTGTTGCCAGTGCTGCACCCAGCGGGCAAATATAGCGGCAATAACCACGATAGACAAAGACGCTGAGCAACAGGCAGAGCATCGCCCACAGCACATACGGCCAGTCACGAACGAAATATAAACTAATGGCGGTCTTGAATGGCTCCACTTCAACCAGTAATTCTGCAAACGATGGCGCAGCATATAGTGACGTCGCGAGCACTATTAAGATCACATACTTAATCCACTTTAATTGGGTATCCAGTGCGGCACGTAATCGACGCTGTTTGTGACCCAGCGCATTCGCCACTAAGCTAATCAGCTCTTGTAATGCACCGAATGGACATAGCCACCCGCAAAACGTACCACGACCCCAGACTAGCAAACTCACGCCTGTAAATAGCCACAGAATCACTGTCATGGGATCATTCATCATGAAACTCAGATCACCCTGTGAACTGAGCGCTTCGGTCGCAGCAGTTATGTTGACTATCGTTAGCTGCCCCTGGGCTATCCATCCAATAAAGCCGACAGTAAATACTAGATAAAGTGTTCGCAGTCGTCTCATGCGTATGTGGTTTGCACTAAATCGTAACTGTGCAATCAGTAACACGCTAAGTATGACTAACCCGCACAACAAGATCATGATATGTCCGCTGCGGGATTGCCATGAGCTGATCCAGTCGTCTCTTTCAGAGTACTGGTTGCTCAGATCAGGACTGCTATTTATTGTTGATTGACTATCGATCTTTAAAGAGTTTGGTTGCGAGGTCTGTGCGTCGACAACACTCGTTTGTGAGGCAGAGCTTCCATCGTTGATGCCCTTCGATAAGTCCGTCATAGCGGCTGTATTCGCGGCATTACCTGGGTTGGTTTTTTCTGCAATAGGTGACACGGGTGATACCGAAGAATCCTTATTTTGATCTTGTCTTGGTTCTGTAATTTCAGTTACAAGTTTGGATGACGTATTAAGCGTCTTGCTCTCTTCAGAGGCAGTCGTTAATTTTTGATCCTTTGCTTCCTTACTCTCTTTAGGTATCGCTGCGCTAACAGGTGCAGTGACATTGTCATCAGCTCCATGTTTAAGTTTGGCAGTGGCTACTGCAGCGGCAGCAGTAAGTATGGCTCGATTAATTGCTTTGACGGAGATGGTGCCCTGTTGTACACCTTTGACATGGGCGACGGTCTCGTCACGCAATCCCGGATCATTAAACGGTCCTATTTCTATCGTGTGACGGGGACTTAGCCCTTTGTATTGCGAGGCGAAACGTTCTAATTTTTGCGTACCAGCAGAATCTAAAAATAACGGTTCTTTATGATCAAGTAATCTGATTCGTAAAAAGTTACCCGACAAATCGATCAGAATCAGTAGATTAATCGGCTTAGCGCTGTAGCCGCGCACGGGAGCAAAATCGATTGATTCGAACACATAGGCTTTGAGTTCAGGTTTTGCATCGGGGGTAGCAGCATCCCGCATAAATAGCGGGTACACAGGGATATCAGGCAAGATCTCGCCGACTATATAAAAATAGTCGACCATTCTTTCGATATCCCCTTTCACTAGATTGCCAGCTTTTGCAGTAGAGCCTAGGCAGCACAGCAGCAAAACTATTAGTGTTAGTGTGCGGCAGACATACAAAGACATCGTCGGTAATAGTTGCATAACCGGCTGACGAAAATAGAGTTCGGGAAGTTAACTGCGTTTGATATTGGCATAGCGAAGTGCGTAAGCATCCCAGCGGCGAATAGTCATAACGGTCCCCTTTATCTTCTTTATTTTTTATAATCAGACAGTTTTTGCATGCGAACGAAAACCACCCGTACGCCAGAATAAAAAAGCAGCAATACTAAAATTAAGTAAATTCCACAGCATGCCATTGATGAATGCGGCTTGATACGTGCCGGTGAGATCGAATACCTTACCCGACATCCAGCCACCGAGTGCCATGCCGAATAAGGTAGCAGTGAGCACTGAGCCTACGCGGGCTCCGGCCTCAGATGCGGGGAAGTATTCGCGCACGATAATGGCATAAGAAGGAACTATCCCTCCTTGAAATAAACCGAACATCGCGGAAATTATATACAGCGATACCAGTCCATCAAATGGCAGAAATAGAAATAGCGCGATACCTTGTAATAACGATCCAAGAAGTAGCGTACGTAATCCACCAATGCGATCGCAAATCATGCCGGAGATGAGTCGACTCGCGATTCCAAAGCCGAGCATCAGCGACAGCATTTCTGCGCCGCGCGCAGCACCGAAGCCCAGATCGCTGCAGTACGCAACTATATGTACTTGGGGCATAGACATCGCCACGCAGCATGAGAGTCCCGCCACACACAGCAGCACTTGAGCTTGATTCATGCTCAAACCAAAAGGACGATCGGTTTCATGCGCACCGTGAATTCCTGGTGTGGTTTCATTGAGTGGAGGACGCGGCTTCATGCGCAATGCTAGTAAAGCAATCAGCAAACCACAAATACAACCGAGCGCGATGTAGGTGTGACGCCAACCAAATTGCTCTAAGCCCCATTGCATAATCGGCGGCCACACGGTACCAGCGACATAATTTCCGCTGGCGCATATGGCGACCGCAATACCGCGACGTTTTTTCCACCACAGTGCAGTATCTGCGAGTAAAGGAGCAAAGCTGGCAGCACCACCCAATAAGCCGATGAATCCATGGGCGAGTGCAAGGCTAATGATATTGGGTGATTGTGCTGCCCATAAAAACCCGATGAAATTTCCGATAGCACCGATCAGCAAAACTTTAAACACGCCGAAGCGATCGGCCCAGCGTCCCATCAGAATGCCACCGAGACCAAATGAAATCATTAGCACGGTATACGGGAAGGAAGCATCGGCACGGGTAATGCCGAATTCTTTTTGTACTTCGGGTAGCAACACGATCACTACATACATGCCAACACTGCCCAAGGTCATGATGGCGAGTGCCGTCAGTAAGCGCCGAAATGCGTACGCGGAGTCGATTAAATCAGGATGGCTGGGTGTATTTGGCATACATCGGAGAATAGCATCACCCAGAAATCAGGTAATTAATTAGTGTGAAAGGGCGTTGAGTACGGCTGCGACTAAACGATCTTGCTTGTACTCGATGCCGTTCGGATCGACGCCGGTACGAACAATCACCAGATCATGTCCTGGCACGACAGTCACATACTGACCTTTATTCCCGAAGGTAGTGAACGTTCCTTTCGGTATATCAGGCATGGTATCAAGTAACCAAAATTGCGCGCCGTAACCCCACTCATTGGCTACCGGTGGTTTGGTAGGAGCAGGGGTGCTGACAAATCGTATGAAGTCTTCCGGCAAATAACGTTTACCTTTGTGTACTCCATCATTCGCTAGAAAAATTCCGAAGCGTGCCAAATCGCGTGCTGTCGTATACGTTTGACTTGAGCCTACAAACGTACCCATATGATCCACTTCCATGCGTGTGTGATACATGCCTAGTGGATGCAGCAGTTCATCGTAAGGAAAGCGCAGGAAACGCAAATCATCATTCAGCAGATGGCGCAAAGAGCGAACTAACAACAAGGTGTCATTGTTGGCGTACTGCCAGCGTGTTCCCGGTTTGACTTCGAGTGATGTACCTGTCGCAGCGCTAATCACATCTTGCCCACCAAAATACACAGCGGCTGAATTCGGGCCGACGCTATATAACCCGCTCGACATCCACATCAATTGTTGATAGGTGATGGCTCTACGCGCGTCACTCTCGGGCCATTCAGGTATGGCAACCGGTTGATCGAGTTGCAGCAAACCTTGATGACTAGCGATACCCATTAAAGTGGCAAAGATACTTTTGCTAGTTGACCAGGTACGATAACCGGAGTGCACACCAAAGCCTTTGCGATAGCGTTCAGCGATTAACTGACTACCTTTCGCTTTGTCGAGTTTGATGACCAGAACTGCGGTAGTGATCGTTCCAGGTTTTTTTGCGTATGTGGTGCCATCAAATGCCTGTTCAAGCACCTTATTCAGTTTTAAATAACGAGGATCGATGCCGCTTGCAGGTAGATTCGTTTTGTCGCCATCCGGAAAAGCGAGATGGCTAACATTCGGCGCTTGTTCATACGATACATAAGGCAATCGAGGCACATCACTAATTTGCCAGTGCGGTGGCAGGATAGTGCAACCCATGCTGTCGCGGTAAGCGGCGACGCGTGTAATGCTTCCAGTAGGATCGGAGCTGAAGACTAAACGACGCTTTTCATCAATGACGGGATCGGGATAGCCCTTACCTTCGACATCGACGAGTTCTATGCGTTTGATATCGCTGAGCGGGCGGCCCATCAAAAAATGTGCTGAACACGTAAAGATTGCTCGGTAGCCAGCGACGATGAGTGGATCATCGTTATCCGCTGCGCCAGCTAGTCGTTGATACGGTGGTGTAGCGTATGAATGTGCGCTGACCAGCAATGCGCTGGTCAGCAAGACATACTTGATTAAGCAAAGCCGCATTATTAAAAAGTTCAGCGAGTTTATTTATCAGCTGATTTTGCGCGATGGACTGCAAATTTCATCAGCTGTTCATCACGCCAATCACGACGCGCATTCAGTTCGGATTGTTTGACGAATTGTCGACGCTGAGTTTCCACTTCTTTGATTAATGGTTCATCCCATGGACGCTTTTGATCACGCGATTGAGCAATACGATGGAACAGCGGACCAAAGCGAGCAGCATAATCAGCTACACCGTTCGGCGCGTTCAAATCGATGGTTTCAAAGGGACCAATGAATGACCAACGGAATCCCAAACCATCACGGATCGCCTTATCCACATCTTCGCAACTGCAAACACCATCAGCCACCATAGTCCAGGCTTCACGTAATAAAACAGCTTGCAAACGATTGATAACGAAGCCTTCGATCTCTTCGTTGACACGAATAACCGATTGCCCCAAGGCTTGCATGAAATGATCAGCCCAGTCGATGGTTTCTTTTGATGTTTGTGGTGATCCGACCAGTTCAATGATGGGAACCAGATACGGAGGATTAACGGGATGTACCACCAACACGCGCGGTGAAATTTTTAGGTCTAGACCAAAATCAGATGCGGGTATGCCCGAGGTTGAGCTACCAATAATGAGATCGTTGTATCCAAAGCTTTCAATTTCTAACATCAGCTTACGTTTGACATCGGCTTTCTCAAGCACGGATTCTTGTGCGTAGATAGCGCCATCTAACGCTTTCTTTAAATCGGGCTCCACACTAACGCGGGCTAGTATGGTGGCTACGGGTTCGTTAAGTAATCCGTGTGAGTGCAGGCGTTCTAATTGCTGTGCTACTAATTTAGGTGCACTCTCTAGTACCTGAGCACTGGAGTCGGTCATGCGTACAGACACACCTGCGCGTGCAAAGACGATGGCCCAACCTGCACCTACCAAACCGGCGCCAATAACAGTGACTGGTTTACCTTTTGTTAGATCAATCGCATTCATGATTTTCCTTTTTTTATTTTAGGCTGCAGTCCAGCCACCATCGAGCATTAGTGCACTACCAGTAATCAGACTGGACGCTTCACTCGCCAGAAAGACTACCGAACCCATTACTTCGTTAACGTGACCGACCCGACCCAGTGCAATTTTGCTGACTACAGACGCTTTAAAAGTTGGGTCTTCAAACATGCCTTTAGTGAGTGCGGTTTCAATAAAGGTTGGGCAAATCGTGTT
>JBEGSP010000096.1:0-3859 GCA_041179845.1 Pseudomonadota bacterium | reverse complement strand
GCATTCGCAGTTACAATACGCACCCTTGGCGGGGTAGCAAAGTGGTTATGCAGCGGCCTGCAAAGCCGTGTACGCCGGTTCGATTCCGGCCCCCGCCTCCAGTATTCATGCGGCTCCTAGCGATAGGAGCCGCTAACTTTTGGGCAAAATGAAGAAAAGACTTTTCTTCAGTTGCTGGCTTTTCTCTTCAAAGGCTGCACCACATCCCCCCGTCTTGAGCGGATATAGCCCGCCGTCATTTGCTCCGTTGTGTGCCCTAAAAGTTTTTGTGCCGCTTTGATGTGCCAGCGAAGCTAGCGATCAATTACTCAACAGTCCATGCTCTTTCGCATACTGGTAAACATCCAGTGTCGAACTCGCATTTAATTTTTTTCGTATCGACGCTTGATAATTCGCCGCCGTTTTTTGGCTAAGGTGAAGCTTGTCGCTGATCTTCTCAATGCTTTCGCCATTCGCCAAACAGATAAAAATTTCAAATTCGCGTGGAAGCAATTCCATATGCGGCAAATGATTTTCGGTCAGGTCTTTGAGTCCTTCAGCGATCGACTTGGCAATCGGTGTGCCACCCGACATCACCTCATGAATCGCTTGCACAATCAGATCGGGCTCCATGCTTTTGGTTAGATAACCACTCGCGCCAAGCTTTACGGCTTGATGTGCAATAGAGGCATTTTCATGCATCGTGAAGATCAGTATCTTTTGTTGCGGAAAACGATTCAGTATCCGGCGCAGCGTTTCGAACCCACCTTGGCCTGGCATGGAGAGATCCATGATTATCAGATCAACTGGATTTGATTCAAGAAAGGTATAGGCCTCTTCGCCGCTACTGGCTTCTGCAATTACCTTTAACAAGGGATCAAGCTCAATGTAGCGTTTATAACCAGCCCTGACCACAGCATGATCGTCTACCAACATCACAGAAATAGAAGAACTAGTCATTGAGCGAGTAAAAAAAAGGCGATCACAATTGTAATCGCCTTGAAGATCCTCCACCTGGAGTCACTAGAGTTTCAACTAAAACAATTCCTACTAGAGTGGCAGGAAGCTGAATAGGTAACCAATGTGTTGATGAGTGAATAGTCTCTTATCGGAGCTTTACACGGCAATAGGTGAAATTCCCAACATGGGGCAAGTTCATTTGAATTTATTTGTTTTGCGATAGTTAATTATCAAAATTTTATTTTTTATGCGTGACTTGCTCTAAAAGTGCCTACGTTGGGAATTTCTCCTATTTCCTGTGGGGGTGCCGCTGCTTAAAATTGCGGCACTCATAAAAGAGTTCCCTTTACTACAAAACCAAAAAAATAATCATGAGACCATTTCCTTACCAGGCTACTGCAATGGCGGTGGCAATAGCCACCGTGTTTTCAGGGCAGATAGCTTACGCTGAAGAATCCGAGAAAAAACTTCAAGCGGTCGAAGTCGTCGACACTTCTCCATTGCCTGGTTTAGGCATAGAAAAAAATAAGCTGCCCTATGATGTACAAACAGCGACAAGTGAGCAGATTAATAATGGACAAAGTTTAAATTTGTCTGAGTTCATGTCGCGTAATCTTACGGGCGTCAATATCAACGAGATTCAGGGTAGTCCGTTTCAGGCGGATATTACGTACCGTGGTTTTAGATTGTCAGGAATTTTAGGTTCACCGCAAGGTTTATCGGTTTATCTTGATGGCGTGCGCGTTAACGAACCGTTTGGTGATGTCGTCAATTGGGACATGATCCCTGAAGCTGCTATCAGTAATGTCACGCTCGTCCCAGGTTCGAACCCTGTCTATGGATTAAATAGCCTGGGTGGTGCATTAGCGTTTACCACTAAGTCTGGCCTCACCGCGCCAGGTACAGAGTTGAAACTATCGCTGGGTAGTTGGATGCGTAAGCGTGCCGATGTCAGCTATGGTGAGAAATCATCTGATGGTTGGCATAAATTTGTAGCCACAACAGCATTTCATGAAGACGGATGGCGCAAGGAATCTGAAGGGCAGCTTGGCAACGTATTTGCAAAAATCGGTCGTACACAATCTGATGTGAATTGGGATCTCTCCTTCTTGCATGGACGTAGTAATTTGTTAGGCAATGGTTTGCTGCCAAGTTATTCCTATGACGACGAAGGTGCTCGCACCAAGGGTATGTACGAAACAAATCGTCGCTGGGGCTACACCTACACGGATCGCACTAAAAATGAACTGAGCATGGTTAATTTCAACCTTCAGCGTTTTTTAAACGGTGACACCGAATTGGCTACGAATGCCTACGTTCGTTACAGTACGCGGACGACTTTGGGTGGTGATGCTGAAAGCACGACAGAGGGAGTGATCAATCAAACGCGTACTCGCCAGACAAGTTATGGTACCAGCGTCAACCTTACAAAAATTCTGCAAGCGCATCAAATAACGACTGGCGCTAGCATTGATGCAAGTAGGGTCACCTATGGTGGCTATCAAGCGAGTGATTGTGAGATTGATACATCGCGTATGGTCGATGATTGCGCTAGCGCTTCAGAAAAAGACGTGGGTGTGAAGGGTAACTCGTATGCGATGGGTTTATATGCCTCGGATACCTATTCAGTTAGTTCTGCTACTCACTTGACGGCTGCAGCGCGATTTAATCACGCGCGCGTTAGCAATACTCTAACCAACTACACGGCGGGCGTTGGTACAGAAAAGCCGAATGAAACTTTTAACTACAATAGTTTGAATCCTTCATTGGGCGTTAGCCATAAGCTTGATGAACAGACTGATGTGTTTGGAAATGTTGGTCAAAGCAATCGAGTACCAACGGTGATCGAATTGGGCTGTGCTGATGCAAGTGTTGGCTGTCGTTTACCGACCGGCTTGCAGGCGGATCCTTATCTCAAGCAAGTGATTGCACGTACGGTTGAGTTCGGTACGCGCAGAAAGCTATCGACGGATTCGGGTTATACCGTGTCCTTCTATCGCTCAGATAATTCAAATGATATTTTGTTTACGGCGACAGATCAGACAGGCCTAGGCTACTTCAGTAATTTTTCAAAAACGCGCCGTCAGGGTTTTGATTTGTCGGCCTATACGCGCATCGATCAAGTTGATCTTCGTATTAGCTACAGCTACTTGCAAGCGACGTACCAAGACGCTGCTGAGTTGTTCGGTGGTGAGCGTGAGATCACCATCAAGCGCGGTGACCGTATCGCCGGTTTGCCTGAGCACACAATCAAGCTGAATGCGGATTGGCGTGCTGCACCCAAATGGGTGGTGGGGGGTACCGTGATCGCGACGTCGAATTTGGTTTCGCAAGGAAATGAAGATGGTCAGACTGAAAACGGACCAGCGAATGCTAAGGTTAACGGCTATTTGCTGCTGAATCTGCACGCTAATTACAAAGTCACTAAAGGCCTGGATTACTTCGCAAGGCTTAATAATGTCTTTGACCGGCGCTACGAAACCTATGGCCTGATGTCCGACAGCCTGTTCAATTCTTCTGGCGTTGCTTCTTCCACCGTGGGCGCCAGCCGTTTTGTGGCCCCGGGTGCACCTAGATCAATTTTGGTAGGACTACATTACCGGTTCTAATTTACAATAGCGGGCTGGACGGGATTGCCGTCTTCTCACTCCAGCCCGAGTGGTGAAATTGGTAGACACAGCGGACTTAAAATCCGCCGCTTACCCGCGAGGGGGCGTACCGGTTCGATTCCGGTCTCGGGCACCAAAAATCTGATTTACCTAGCTTTTTAAGCAGACCAACTGGGTGGCATCAAACGCTTTCCTAAATTCTTTGCGTCTAGCTACTGACCATCCCCAGCCACCATAGAAGCGACTCGGCTGCTGCTCAATCTGCAGATGGTAGTAGTGCATGTAACGCTTGCAGTAGTCCTCTAATTCAG
>JBEGSP010000095.1:0-5954 GCA_041179845.1 Pseudomonadota bacterium | reverse complement strand
ATCGCGATCAATGGATTGCTGCGATTGACGCCAACATGCTGACGCCGATTGAGTTAATTAAAGCGACAGTTGATGGCATGATGGAGCGCGGTTTTGGACGCATCGTTAACATTACCTCTAGCGCTGTGAAGGCACCGATTGATATTCTTGCGTTATCGAATGGTGCACGTTCGGGACTCACTGGATTTATCGCAGGCTTGTCTAGAACTACGCCGCAAAAAAACGTTACGATTAATAATTTATTACCTGGCCCATTCGAGACTGATCGTTTGTGGTCAACCTTCGAGGGTTCAGCAAAATCAACTGGGCAGCCTATCGATGAATTGATTACTTCACGTCGAAATGCCAATCCTGCAAAACGATTTGGAACGCCAGCAGAATTTGGTTCTGTTTGTGCGTTTATGTGTAGCGTGCACGCAGGTTACATGACAGGACAAAACATTCTGCTGGATGGTGGCGCGTTTCCTGGCACGTTCTAATTTTTGTCGTGTTGCGCACGAGTTAAAATATAGCCTGCGCATAGTGCTTCACTCATCCAAAAGCATATTAGGCAGTAATTGAAGTCAGTCATACACTTATTTTTATGGGAATAATCATGGCAAAAGCGATTCAATGTTTTACTAATGGCGGCCCCGAGGTCATGGAATATGTCGATGTTGAAGTCGGCGAGCCAGGTGCTGGTGAGGCGCGCGTGCGTCAACATGCGATTGGTTTAAATTACATTGATGTGTACTTTCGTACAGGTTTATATCCGCTGCCATTGCCTACTGGTTTAGGTATGGAAGGTGCGGGCGTTGTGGAAGCAGTGGGCCCCGATGTGAAGCATGTAAAAGTAGGTGATCGTGTTGCTTATGCCGCGCGTCCACCGGGATCGTATGCTGATTTGCGCGTAATGCCCGCCGCTGGTTTAGTCAAATTGCCCGATGCAATTAGTTTTGAAACAGCAGCAGCTATGATGCTTCAAGGTCTGACAGTGCAGTATCTGTTTAACCGTACTTTCCCTTTAAAAGGTGGTGAGACGATTCTGTTTCATGCTGCTGCAGGTGGCGTTGGTTTGATCGCATGTCAGTGGGCCAAAGCCTTAGGTGTGACCATGATTGGTACCGTGGGGAGTGAAGAAAAAGGCGCGCTGGCAAAAGCCCATGGTTGTACTCACGTTATCAACTACAACACAGAAAATTTTGTCGATCGCGTAAAAGAAATTACTGGCGGCAAAGGTGTTCCTGTTGTTTATGATTCAATCGGAAAAGATACCTTTATTCAATCCTTGGATTGTCTGGCGCCTTTAGGAATGATGGTTAGCTATGGTTCAGCATCGGGTCCGGTGCCACCGTTTTCGCTGAATGAATTGGCTTCGCGCGGATCATTATTTTTGACGCGTCCTTCATTGTTTAACTATGCGGCACAGCGTAGCGATCTGGAAACTATGGCAGCAGATCTGTTCCGTATGGTTGAAAGCGGCAAAGTGAAAATTGAAATCAATCAGCGGTATGCACTGAAAGATGCGCAACAAGCGCATCGTGATTTGGAATCGCGTAAGACCACCGGCTCAACGATTCTCTTGCCATAAATTTTCACGATGAAAAATTTGCCAGACTTTGACGACAATCCTATGAACCACCCTGAAGAACAGCCGGTGATCTCGGATCAAACCCCAAAGTTTGGCAAATTATTGATTGTGCTGGTAGCGGCTGTGCTTCTGCTGGCGTTGATTACCTGGGCTTCAGTTGCGTATGTAACGTAAATGATATTGCACAGGCAATTAGGTTGAAAAAATTGCTACTTTAACGTTGATTCAACGCTAACAGGAACGCCATTTTTCCCTGGAAAATTCAAGAAAATACTGGATAGCAGGTTGGGCATTATCTTAACTAGATTGCCCCTTCTGTCTTCACTCCGAACGGTCGCTTCATACACTGACAGCTGATTTGTCGCATTCATAAGTGTTAGCTTGAGCTCGTACCGAAAAAGTGTAAATCGTCGCTCTTGACGTTGTACTACAGGTGCGCCACCCCAGCCGCCCCAGCCACCATAAGGTGCGTAACCAGACCAGCCAGCATAAGGATGATAAAACCCTGGGCCATACCATGGTGTTCCATACCAAAAATCAACCATGACATTTTCGAAAACACGAATTTCATGTGGAGTAACTGATGTTTTGAAATCCACCAATAATTGTGCAGACTCTGAATCTACTGATTCATGCATTCCTAACTTTTGAAGTTCTGCGCTAATTAATTTTTCATAATGCTGCTTTTCTAAATGTTCAGTAGATGGGTCTCGTCTAACGAATGTAAAGCTCAGGTTATTTTCAGTGGGAACCCATTGATGAAAAGCGGTTACTTCACTTCGTAAAGTGGTGGCGCAGCCTGAAAGCAGTAGGACAATACCGCAGAATAAAAATATCAAGCATCGCATAAAAAAAATGTAGGGTTTATTGCAGTCCATTATAGTGTAGCCCAGATAAGCAAAAATGGTCACTGACTTGGTAAAATGCACCTTAATGTGCAATTTTTGAAAAGCACCCCTCATCTTACTGATGCCTAGATATGCGTACAGAAACAGCAACCATTATTCATCGAGATAATTACACCCAACCCGCTTTTTGGGTGCAAAGTCTCGATATGGGTTTTGATCTCGATCCCAAAGCTACGCGCGTCGCCGCGCGTAGCGTTCATCATCGCAATCCGTCAAGTAAAGAGACTGACTTGGTACTCCATGGCGATGAGGTGGAATTAGTCGCCTTGCGCATGAATGGCAAGACCTTGAACAAGCGCGACTATCGTCTCGATCACGGAAAATTAATTATTCCTAATGCGCCCGATGAAGTGACTTTGGAAATTGAAACACTTATACGCCCTGAGACGAATACCTCGTTGATGGGGCTCTACGTTTCGAATGATAATTTCTTCACGCAATGCGAAGCTGAGGGTTTTCGTAAAATTACCTTTTTCCCCGATCGTCCGGATGTGATGGCTAAATATCGCGTGATGCTGCGCGGGGATAAGAAAAAATATCCGGTGCTGCTGTCCAATGGCAACTTGGTTGAACAGGGCGATATTGGTGATGGCCGTCACTACGCTTTGTGGGAAGATCCCTTTAGCAAACCTTCGTATCTGTTTGCTTTAGTGGCTGGTCGTTTAGTGTGCGAGGAGCAGACTATTCGTTTGAAGTCAGGTAAACAAGCGCTGCTACAGGTATGGGTAGAAGAAGGAAATCTCGATAAAACCTCGCATGCGATGCAATCACTGATCCGCAGCATACGATGGGATGAAGAGCGTTATGGTCTGGAACTTGATCTGGATCGCTTTATGATTGTTGCGGTATCCGACTTCAATATGGGCGCGATGGAAAACAAGGGCTTGAATATTTTCAATACAAAATATGTATTGGCTAATTCACGCATCGCGACGGATGCTGATTACGCAAATATTGAAGCCGTCGTTGCGCATGAATATTTTCATAATTGGACAGGTAATCGTGTTACGTGTCGTGATTGGTTTCAGTTGTCTCTTAAAGAGGGTCTAACAGTTTTTCGTGATCAGGAATTCTCTGCCGATATGATGGGTAGCGAAAGCGGCAAAGTAGTTAAACGCATAGAAGATGTGCGAGTACTACGACAAGCCCAATTTCCAGAGGATGCAGGCCCCATGGCGCATCCGGTTCGACCCGATTCTTATGTTGAGATCAATAATTTTTATACTTTAACGATTTACGAAAAAGGTGCGGAGGTGGTCCGCATGCTGCAGACCTTGTTAGGACGCGACGGTTTTCGTAAAGGTATGGATTTGTATTTTCAGCGTCATGATGGTCAGGCAGTAACCTGCGATGATTTTCGTGCTGCGATGGCTGATGCTAATGAGCGTGATCTATCGCAATTTGAGCGTTGGTATAGTCAGGCCGGTACACCTAGGGTGATAGCTACTACTCATTATGATTCGATAGCAGAGACACTGACACTTGAGCTAGAACAATTTTGTCCACCCACGCCTGGGCAGTCTTTGAAGCAGCCTATGCATATTCCTGTTGCAGTGGGATTACTGAATGCGAATGGCGAGGATTTGCCTCTGCAATTAGAGGGCGCTAGACATAGCAAGACAGGAGTGCAATCACTGCCTACGACGGTCGTGCTTGAATTGACGCAATCAAAACAGAGTTTCACCTTTGTTGGAATCAAACAGCCGCCGGTACCTTCGTTGCTACGTAATTTTTCCGCGCCTGTTGTACTTGAGGCTAATTACAGCGATCAGCAACTCGCCTTTCTATTAGCGCACGACAGTGATCCATTTAATCGCTGGGAAGCAGGGCAGCGTTTAGCAACACGTCGTTTACTGAGTTTGTGCAATGAAGGTGTTGGGCCAAACCAAGCATATCCCGTCACCAGTCAAGATGAGTTGCTGGCAGGCGCTTTGGGACAACTATTGCGTGATACGTCATTAGATGCGGCGTACCGCGATTTGGTGTTGACCCTGCCTTCAGAAGTGATGCTTGCCGAGCAGGTTGATGTGATTGATCCCGAAGCGATTCATAATGCACGCTGCGCGTTGCGTAATTATTTGTCGCATGTATTGCGTGACGATTTCATCCTCGTTTACAACGAAAATCATCAACCCGAAAGCTATAGCCCTGACGCCATTTCGTCTGGACGTCGTGCTTTACGTAATAACTCGCTTGGATATCTTGCTGAATTGAATGACAGCGTAATTCATAAATTAATTCAAGAGCAACTAGCTCAGGCATCTAACATGACCGATCGCTTGGCGGCACTGTCGATTATGAATGTGCATCAAGTACCTGGAATCAGAGACGCACTACAAAGTTTTTATACGGATTTTGAGCACGAAGCGCTGGTCATTGATAAATGGTTTAGCTTACAAGCGTCAGCACCTGGCACTGATACGAAAGCCATACGTAAGCTAATGCAGCATCCTGCTTTTTCTATGACTAACCCTAATCGGGCTCGCAGTTTGATATTCACATTTTGCAATAGCAATGCGGCGCAATTTCACGCAGCGGATGGCAGTGGTCATACCTTCTGGGCTGAGCAAGTCATTGCACTCGATAAGATTAATCCTCAAGTGGCTGCTCGACTTGCGCGCAGTATGGACAGATGGCGCAAATTCACTCCTGCTCTTCAGGCGAGCATGAAAACTGCATTAGAAAAAGTAGCCAGTACACGCAAGCTGTCGAATGACGTTGCCGAGGTGATCGGCAAGGCCTTATCAAAATAAATTACACCTATCGAGACAACCCATGAAACGAATCAGCCTGACGCAATACCTGATTGAAGAGCAGCGATTAAATAATTCCATCCCCGCTGAACTGCGCTTGCTAATAGAAGTCTTAGCGAGGGCCTGTAAGACCATCAGTCATTCCGTAGGCAAAGGTGCGCTAGGCGATGTGCTGGGTGCTGCCGAAAGTGAAAACGTTCAAGGCGAAATACAAAAAAAGCTAGACATCATCTCTAATGAAATTCTGTTGCAGGCGAATGAGTGGGGTGGCCATCTTGCTGCGATGGCATCGGAAGAAATGGAAACCATACATCCGATTCCCAATCGTTATCCTATGGGCGAATACATGCTGTTGTTTGATCCTTTAGATGGATCGTCCAATATTGATGTGAATGTATCGATCGGCACCATTTTTTCAGTGCTCAAAGCACCAGAAGGTATGGCCACACCAACGGAAGAAGATTTTTTACAGCCTGGTACTAAGCAAGTAGCGGCGGGCTATGCTGTGTACGGCCCGCAGACTGTACTCGTACTCACTACAGGTAACGGCGTACATGGATTTACCTTGGATAGAGAGATGGGCTCGTGGGTTATGACTCAACGAAATATTCAAATACCTGTCGATACTGCTGAGTATGCGATTAATGCGTCTAACTCACGTCATTGGTATGCTCCGGTCACGCGCTACGTCACTGAACTAGAAGCAGGTAAGACCGGCCCACG
>JBEGSP010000094.1:0-4484 GCA_041179845.1 Pseudomonadota bacterium | reverse complement strand
CGATCAATGGATCAAGAAATTAAAGAAGGCCGTGGCTGCGGTCCGAAAAAAGATCACGTCTTACTCGATCTGCGTCATATCGGTGCTGACACCATACGCAAGCGTCTGCCATCGATTCTTGAAATTGGCCATAAATTTGCCAACGTGGATGCAACGCGTGAGCCGATTCCAGTTGTGCCTACGATTCACTATCAAATGGGCGGCATTCCTACCAACATACATGGTCAGGTAGTCGCTCCTAAAAACGGTGGTCAAGAAATTGTACGTGGTTTGTATGCTATCGGTGAATGTGCGTGTGTATCGGTTCACGGCGCCAATCGTCTGGGTACAAATTCATTGCTTGATCTGTTGGTGTTTGGTCGTGCGGCAGGTAACCACATTGTGGCGAGTAAGCTCAATGAGCAACACCACAAGCACTTACCTGCGGACGGTGCTGATTTTGCGTTATCGCGTTTGGCACATCTGGAGGCATCAACTGGTACTGAGCGAGTGCAAGACGTTGCTAACGACATTCGTAAAACCATGCAGCACTATTGCAGCGTGTTCCGTACTCAAGAGCTGCTAGACGAAGGCGTTAAACACATTACGGAACTCGACGAGCGTCGTAAGCATGTATCGTTCAAAGACAAATCCAAAGTGTTCAATACAGCGCGAGTGGAAGCCCTAGAACTCGACAACCTGATTGAAACAGCGAAAGCCACTATCGTCTCAGCCGCAGCTCGCAAAGAATCGCGTGGTGCGCATGCACATCGCGATCACGAAAAACGCGATGATGAAAACTGGATGAAACACACACTGTGGTTCTCCGAAGGCAACCGACTCGATTACAAGCCCGTGGTCACCAAGCCACTGACTGTTGAAACGTTTAAACCCAAGGCACGTACCTTCTAAGCTCGGAAAAATCATGACTCGTACTGTCAAATTTCAGATTTATCGTTACGACCCAGATCGTGATGCAAAACCGTATATGCAGGACCTCACGGTCACCCTGCAAGATACCGATAAGATGTTGCTCGATGCGTTGCAGCGTATCAAAGCCGATGTCGATGATTCGCTCGCGTTGCGTCGCTCGTGCCGTGAAGGCGTGTGCGGTTCCGATGCGATGAATATCAATGGCAAAAATGGTCTTGCTTGTACTACCAATCTCAATGAGTTGACCGAACCGATTGTGCTGCGACCGCTGCCGGGTTTGCCAGTGATTCGAGATCTGATCGTCGATATGACGAACTTCTTCAAGCAATATCATTCGATCAAGCCGTATTTGGTCAACACCACCATACCGCCAGAAAAAGAGCGCCTGCAAATGCCTGCTGAGCGTGAAGAATTAGATGGTTTGTATGAATGCATACTGTGCGCGTGCTGCTCAACTTCCTGCCCATCGTTCTGGTGGAATCCCGATAAATTCGTCGGCCCAGCTGGTTTGCTGCAGGCCTATCGTTTTATCGCCGATAGCCGTGATGAAGCCACCGCTGAGCGCTTAGATAATCTCGAAGATCCGTATCGCTTGTTCCGTTGCCACTCAATTATGAATTGCGTCGATGTGTGCCCCAAAGGGCTCAATCCAAACAAAGCGATTGGCAAAATTAAAGAGCTGCTAGTACGACGCGCTGTATAGTTTGATGGAAAGTGGCAGACATCAGGATGACCCGGCGCGCCGCGCACGTTTACGCTGGCGCAGCCGCAGGGGATTGCTAGAGAACGATCTGATTCTGACTCGCTTTCTGGATTTGCATGAAGCGACATTGAGTGATGACGAGGTGGATGCACTGACTCGCTTACTCGAGTTGCCAGACAATGATTTGATGAGCCTTTTGCTGGGACAAAACGATCCTACCGAGGCCTTAGATCTACCGAACGTTAAATCGCTTTTAGTACGATTACGAGCGGCATAAATATATTCGTGTGGTTTGCAGCTAGACGAACCCAACAACATACTGTGAATTTTGTTTTTTTTTGAATCGAAGGTGGAGCCATGACCCAATCTGACACCAAAGCAACGCTGTCTTTTTCCGATGGCTCGCCATCCATTGATTTCCCGATCTACAAAGGCTCGATAGGGCCGGACGTTGTCGATATTCGCAAGCTCTACGGCGCCACGGGCAAATTCACCTACGACCCCGGCTTCATGTCGACCGCAGCGTGTAATTCATCGATTACCTACATCGATGGCGACAAAGGTGAGCTACTGTATCGCGGCTACCCGATTGAACAGTTAGCAGTTAACTGCGACTTTCTTGAAACGTGTTACCTGCTTTTAAATGGAGAGCTGCCTAACGCGAAACAGAAAGATGTTTTCGTCGATACCGTCACACACCACACCATGGTGCACGAGCAGATGCAGTTTTTCTTCCGTGGCTTCCGTCGCGATGCGCACCCTATGTCAGTGTTGGTGGGTACAGTTGGCGCGCTGGCGTCGTTCTATCATGACTCGCTTGATATCAATGACCCACATCATCGCGACGTATCCGCGATTCGTTTAATCGCCAAGATGCCAACCTTGGTGGCGATGGCGTATAAATATTCGATCGGTCAGCCGTTTATTTATCCACGTAATGATTTGTCGTACAGCGCAAACTTCATGCGCATGATGTTCGCCACACCCGCTGAAGACTACAAAATTAATGATGTGTTAGTGCGCGCGTTAGATCGCATACTGATACTGCATGCCGATCACGAACAAAATGCATCAACATCGACAGTCCGTTTAGCCGGTTCATCAGGTGCCAATCCATTTGCGTGTATCGCTGCTGGTATTGCTTGCTTGTGGGGCCCGGCGCATGGTGGTGCTAATGAAGCAGCGCTCAACATGCTCAAAGAAATCGGCACAGTCGATAAGATTGGCGAATTCGTCAAACAAGTTAAAGATAAAAACTCTGGCGTTAAATTGATGGGATTTGGTCATCGTGTGTATAAAAACTACGATCCTCGCGCCAAGCTCATGCGTGAAACCTGCTACGAAGTATTAAACGAGTTGGGTCTAGAAAATGATCCACTGTTTAAACTGGCTATGGCACTGGAAAAAGTCGCTTTGGAAGATGAGTACTTTGTATCTCGTAAGCTGTATCCGAATGTCGATTTTTATTCAGGCATCGTGCAATCGGCGCTGGGTATTCCCGTCTCGCTGTTCACCGGTATTTTTGCCATGGCGCGTACCGTTGGCTGGATTGCTCAGTGGAATGAAATGATTTCCGATCCAGAACAGAAAATCGGTCGTCCACGTCAGTTGTTTGTGGGTGCGCCTAAACGTGACGTTGCGCCGATAGCTAAGCGCTGATTCCATTTTTTTCATTCCACCAAAAAGCGGGCCGCGGCCCGCTTTTTTCATTTCTGAAGAACTTGTTATTTGGAACTAATTCGCCAGATTGTGCACACATTTCTCAACTTAAGGAGTGGAATATGCGATCAACATCGGCGACTACCCCAATGCTAACCTTGCCTCACGATGCGCTGAGTGAAATTGCCTTGAGGTTACCTGCGGTTAAATCAAAAAAGCCTTGGCGGGATGTGAATAGTCTGGCGACAACCTGCAAGGGTTTGTACTACTGGAAAAAAACAAAAGTCGACCAAGATGTGCGTTCAGAATGGAAAAGAGTAAGTGCAGAAGTCGCCCAAACATCGGGATGGCGGGATTCTCTAAAAAAAATTCTGAGTGATTTTGAGGATCCCTCAAGGCGGTTGTTTCGCGAGCCGATACTTCGAAAAATTACAAAAGCTGAAAAGAAGACAACTACGGCTAAACCCATAACGAGCGTTAATGACTTTAACGTCAGTCTCTATAAAAAGCGAGAAACGGCATCTATAAATGAAATCAGTTGTTGCTTAATCGTATGTGCTGACCAAAAATTAGAGACAAATAAAAAAAATGGACTTGTGAAGAAATTGCCATCGTTTTTGACTGAACTCAATAGCATAGATAGGCAAAAGGCTTTACGAATGATGTTTGATTCGTTTGATGCAGACAAAAAACTGGGTATGTTGCTCAATAAAAAAGGTATCTTAAAAATCAAAAAATCGTTCGATGGTGATGAACCATCAGAAGCTCTCTTGGAATTGGGTTTGCATACTCGCGGACTGTTGACGAGCAAACCAGATCTAAGTGTGTTGGGATTTAATCTGGGATGTATACCATCAGCAGAGCGTTGGGATTGGGTGTTGAAAAACGTGCCGGAATGTTTGAATACAACGCTAGGTATGCAAGCAATGCTGAATGATTCTGTGTGCCGCCCGCAAATGATAAATCATCTGAATAAATCGTTTTCTGAGAGCCCAACCGAATGGAGGCGATTAGCATTCTACGAAAAAGTATCGTCAGTGTATATAAAGCTATGCGAGTGCCGTGATGGGAAAAAGCTAGCTAAGAAATTTGTACACTGGTTTTTAAAAGGACCGATATTTAGAACGTCAACTGATGCTCCTCTGACCACTAGATACATGGATTTGCTATCTCAGCATATAAATCTAGTTAAAACTTGTTTTGGGAGGAA
>JBEGSP010000093.1:0-3434 GCA_041179845.1 Pseudomonadota bacterium | reverse complement strand
CATCCCCCAAACCGGCTACTTGATTCATGACAGCGGTCGTATCTTCGCCTTTACCTTTGAGTACGCCGATTTGTTTAGACAGCGAGTTTCGCTGTGCTTGCAATTCCTCAGTTCGAATCTGGATGGATTTGCGCTCAGCCTCAAGTGCATTAAAGCTGGCAATATCCAGAGTAAATTTGCGTTGCGCGAGGCGGGCTGCTACAGCCTCTATATCCTTGCGGAGAAGTTGAATGTCGATCATGGGAAGATGCGTCAGGTTGAAGACAAAGAGGAGATTGTACCAAGGGCGGGTAAGAGTACGAGTGCGGCCACGGTTTGTTGGGTTAGCACTGCTACCGTCCTAACAAATTCACTTTTTACCGCTCGCTTTGTAGTCACTATCCAATTGCCTCAGATACGCTAGCTTTTCTGCGATCTTTCCCTCCAAACCGCGTGGGGATGGCTGATACCAGCCCGGTTCGCGTATACCCTCAGGAAGGTACGTTTCACCGGCGGCATAGGCATCAGGCTCGTCATGCGCGTAGCGATACAACTTACCGTAGCCCAGCTCTTTCATTAGCTTGGTCGGTGCATTGCGAAGATGCTCGGGCACGGGGCGCGATGCATCATTGGCGATAAAAGATCGCACCTTGTTATAAGCGTTATAAACCGCATTGGATTTGGCAGCACAGGCGAGATAAACAACCGCCTCAGCCAACGCCAGTTCCCCTTCGGGCGAGCCTAGTCGTTCATACGACTCGGCTGCATCCAGCGTTAATCTCAATGCGCGTGGATCAGCCAGACCTATATCTTCGCTCGCCATGCGTATCAATCGCCGACTAAGATAACGTGGATCTGCACCGCCATCGAGCATACGCACTAACCAATACAACGCCGCATCAGGATTCGATCCACGAACGGATTTATGCAGTGCGGATATCTGATCATAAAAAGCATCGCCACCTTTATCAAAGCGGCGTAGTGCATCGCCCAAACTTTCTTTCAATAAGGCGGCATCAATCACGCTGACTTTTTTTTGTTGTGCAGCCCGCAAAACAATTTCGATATTATTTAAAAGTTTGCGACCATCACCATCAGCACTGGCAGCCAATAATTGCTTTGCTTCTTGATCAACGCTGAATTCATTGACGATAGCAATCGCTCGATCGACTAATTGAAGTAAATCGTCAGTTGTTAATGACTTTAATACGTACACAGCGGCACGCGAGAGCAAGGCGCCGTTTACTTCAAATGACGGATTTTCAGTAGTAGCGCCAATAAACGTTAACAAGCCACTTTCCACATGCGGCAGAAAGGCATCTTGCTGACTCTTATTGAAACGATGAACTTCATCAACGAATAAAATCGTTTGGCGACCTGAATTGGCTTGTATGACCTGAGCGCGTTCTACCGCCTCACGGATATCTTTAACGCCTGAAAGCACCGCAGACAAAGCAATGAACTCCGCATTAAATCCTTGTGCCATTAAGCGCGCCAGCGTGGTCTTACCTACCCCCGGCGGCCCCCACAAAATCATAGAGTGTGGCTGACCCGACTCAAAAGCCACACGCAAAGGCTTGCCCGCTGCGAGCAAATGCTCTTGTCCGATAACATCATCAAGGACAGCAGGGCGCAAGCGCTCAGCGAGAGGAGTACTCATGATTTACTGCTGAAGTACGTCGGCACCCTTCGGTAGGGTGAAATGAAATTGATTCGCTGGCAGGGATGGATTTTTTTCAAATTTCGTAAACGTAAGTAACGAGATTTGACCAAAACTATCGCGCAACTCCATCGCAACAGGCACCCCATCTTTCAAGCCAATACCAATTTTTTCAAAACTAGTGTCTTTAGCTTTAGGAATGGCTTGTAACCATTCTATGCCTTCACGCAGTCCACCTTCAGACAAAGTGAAATTTTTTTCCAGATCATTGCTACCAAAAAGTATCGCAGCTGGAGAGGTTCCTATCGCATTACCTAAGGTCTTGATCGTTACTTGATTCAAATCTTTATCGTAGATAAAAAGTTTTTCACCGTCGGCCTGCAAAATCTGTTCGTAGGGCTTTTGGTAGGTCCAAATAAATTTGCCGGGTCGAGCAAACAAAAACACACCATTGGCTGTCGAAGAGACTCGAAGTTTGCCGCCTTCTTCTTTCACCATGCGCTGATTAAATTCTCCACGCGCGCTTTTGGTACCCGCTACAAACGCCTTGAATTGCTCCAGCGCAGAGGCTTGCGCAATCAAGGGCAGGCAAATTAACAAGCTAACGAACGATTTAATTCTCACAAAAGACTCTTTAATAAATTCTTCACTGACAGTCGGTGACTACTCAGCATTTCCCGTAGGGACTAAGATTTCGCGATTACCATTCGATTGCATCTGCGACACGATACCACTCTGCTCCATTTGTTCCAGCAATCGTGCAGCACGGTTATAACCAATACGTAAATGCCGCTGCACTAATGAAATAGATGCGCGTCGATTTTTGAGAACGATGCCTACTGCCTGATCGTATAAAGGATCAGCCTCGCCGCTAGGCGCGCCTACGCCACCGGCATCGCCCCCCTCTTCCATCACACCTCCTTCGAGTATGCCTTCGATGTAATTTGGCTCGCCTTGTGATTTAAGGTGCTTCACAACACGATGCACCTCTTCATCAGATACAAACGCACCGTGCACACGCACGGGCAAGCCGGTACCCGGCGGCATGTACAGCATGTCGCCCATCCCTAGCAATGCTTCAGCCCCTTGTTGATCAAGGATAGTTCTTGAATCAATTTTGCTCGACACTTGAAACGCGATACGGGTTGGAATATTCGCTTTAATCAAACCCGTAATCACGTCGACCGATGGGCGCTGCGTCGCTAAAATTAAATGAATCCCTGCAGCACGCGCTTTTTGCGCTATACGAGCAATCAACTCTTCCACTTTTTTACCGACCACCATCATTAAATCGGCCAACTCATCAATGATGATAACGATCGTGGGGAGTTTGTCTAATGGTTCGGGCGCATCCGGAGTCAGGCTAAATGGATTGGGAATTTTTTCTGATTTTTTATCGGCATCAATGATTTTTTGGTTGTAGCCCGCCAAATTACGCACACCCATTTTTGACATTAGGCGATAGCGCCGTTCCATCTCATTCACAGCCCAATTCAATGCGTGTCCAGCCTGACGCATGTCGGTGACAACCGGCGCCAATAAATGAGGGATACCTTCGTAGATCGACAATTCCAACATCTTAGGATCGATCAAGATCAAGCGCACTTGATTTGGGTCGGCTTTGTAGAGCAAGGAAAGTATCGTTGCATTGATGCCGACAGACTTACCCGAACCCGTGGTACCAGCTACTAGCAAGTGCGGCATCTTGGCGAGATCAGCTACGATAGGATTACCTGCAATGTCTTTGCCAAGACCTATCGTTAGCAGTGATGTGTTGTCGTTATAAACTTTCGAC
>JBEGSP010000092.1:0-3929 GCA_041179845.1 Pseudomonadota bacterium | reverse complement strand
GCGATTTGATTCAGCGATTCCAGAGTTCTAGCGTAGGGATAGACAAATACGCGCGTGGGATCAGCAGGTCCTTGATAAAAATCCACAGGCACCATGTTGTTGCCGTAGCGAGCTAATGCATCACCTTCGGGACGCACTTCATTTTGTGAGGCACTCGGCGCATGTTCTGCAAAGCCGGCATCTAGAAAGCGCACTACGGGTATGTCAAGTCCATCAAGCCAAACAACGGGTTGATCACCTAGGTTGCCATGATCATGAAACGTCCAAGAGGGAGTGATGATGAAGTCGCCGCGACGCATGGTGGTGCGTTCGCCATCAACAGCGGTATACGCCCCTTCACCGTCCATCACAAATCGCAAGGCTGATTGTGTGTGGCGGTGCGCGGGTGCGACCTCACCGGGCAGTATCAGCTGAAGACCAGCATACAGCGATTGCGTAATTGCTGACTGACCTGAGAGACCGGGATTTTCTAATATAAGAACGCGACGCTCTGCTTGTTCTGCTGTAATCAAGCGGCCTGCTTCAATGACTTTTTCACGTAGATCGGCATAGCGCCAAAGAGCAGGCAATGCCGGACTATTCGGTTGTTTGGGTACCAATGCACCGAGCACTTCCCAGAGCGGCGTCATGTGGTCTTGCGCGATGCGGTCATAGTACTGCTGCCGTTGATTTTTTTCGCTAGTGTTGGTGTCGGCCGTGGATGCTGTCGTCATGTTTTCTCCTAATCAGGTACCGCTAGCGTAGAACGCATCCGCATAGACATGCTGATCGTCTATGCCACGTTGCTTAATTAAAGCAGCGGTTGCTTCAACCATGGGTGGTGCACCACACACATAGGCGCGCCATCCATCTAAATGAGGTATGTCATGCGCAATAGCGTCAGTAATTAGACCTGTGCGATGCTTATTACGGCCTTCATCATCGGTGGTCACAACGATTTCTAGTTGTAGCGAAGGATGAGCGGCTTGCAGAGCTTGCAGCTGATCCAGGCCATAAATATCCTGAGGTGATCGAACGCCAAAATACAGATGAATAGGATTCTGCATGCCCGTAGAAATTACACCGCGCAGGATAGACAAAATAGGTGCTAATCCCGTACCACCAGCCACACATAGCATGGGGCCTTCATGACGCGTGCGCAGATACGCCGTACCTAAGGGGCCACTGACACGAACGGAGTCACCTACCTTGAGTTGATTAAATACATAACCACTCACACGACCATCCGGTACGTAACGAACGTGAAATTCGAGTTGTTGATCAGTGCAGAGACTGGCCATCGAATAAGGACGACTATGATCGGGTGTGAATTGCACCGTTGCATATTGACCAGGTGAGAAAGACAAGGGCTTACTGGGTTGAAGCCGAATAATTTTTATGTCGTGCGTGGCATCTTCAATAGCAGCGACGGTCGCTTTGATGATTCTAGCGGGGTGAGTCACGATTTCATCGGGCTCAGGAATTTCGATCGCACAGTTTTCAGTCAAAACGCTGGTGCAGGCCAGCACGTAATCACCTTCGGAGGGATTGGTGATTTTTTCTTCGCGTCCCGTCTCAAACACGTGGCCACTAATCACTTTGCAGCGGCACGTACCGCAACGCCCAGCCATACAGCTATACGAAATGGGTACTTCATTGGCGCGCAGGGTCTCGAGTAAGTTGGCGCCGGGTGGCACCTGCAGTAGTCGGTCTAGCGGCTGGATGAGAAGCTCCATAGTCTCCACGTTTCTTATAAAAGTTTTGGAGCAGTATAGAAAGTTGAGCAAAATTACGATATAGAATCTGATGAATTCTCTTCATTCATAATTTGAATAATGCTCTATGAATCTCAAGGATATTGATCTCAATCTGTTAGTAATTTTCCAACAGCTACTGCAAGAGCGGCGTGTATCGGCGGTGGCAGTCAATCTTGGCTTAACCCAGCCAACGGTTAGTAATGCTCTGAATCGTTTGCGTCAGCAGCTGGGGGACGACTTATTTTTGCGCACCTCTAGGGGTATGGAGCCAACGGCTTATGCCATGCAATTGGCTGAGCCTATAGGTTATGCATTAGCGGCGATTCAAGAAACGCTGAATCAAAACACGCGATTTGATGCGACTACCAGTCAACGTAAATTTATTGTTGGTATGAGTGACATTGGTGAGATCTATTTTTTGCCAACATTGATGAAGATACTGTCAGAAATTGCGCCGGGCATTTCGGTCTTAACCATCAGAACAACTGGCACAGGCTTGGCTGACGATATGGAAGCGGGAAGGGTAGATATGGCCATCGGCTGGTTGCCGCATTTGAAATCAGGTTTTTTTCAGCGACGGCTTTTTGTTCAGCAGCATGTGTGTATGTTTAGGCGCGGGCATCCGCTCGATAAAGAATCAGTGTTGAGCCGTGATGAGTTCGAGCAGGCTGATCATGTTGTGGTGTCAGCAGCTGGAACTGGGCATGCCACCGTTGATGCATCGATTGAAAAGCTCGGTGTTAAGCGCAAAATTTTGTTGACGGTTCCGCACTTTGTCGCCGTCGGTCATATTTTGTCGACCACGGATATGGTTGCGACTGTGCCGGAGAGATTTGCACGGTATTGTGTTACTCCATTTGACCTTCGTTACACCGCATTGCCCTTAAAGTTGCCCGAGATTGGTATCAATATGTTTTGGCATTCTCGCTTTCACAAAGAACCCGGGAATCAATGGTTCCGTAGTCTCGTGTTTGACCATTTTAGTGATTAATTTAAGTGCCATAAAAGCACTATTGTTAGCACTTCATAAACTTCGCTTCAGCGATTCTGCCTGTTTATCATCAGCGCGTAATTAATTCACGATCTAGTTAAAGGAAGGTGACGCCAAATCGATAAACTAATGTGGTGAATACCGTTCGCCCAATAGATGCAATAAGTGCAAAACTTTATAACGGATGATATAGATTGTGCTATCACATTAAAGAAGTCTATTCAAAAATAAATTAATTTTATGGCAACAACTTCGTCAACCGTGACCGCGATTACTACCGCAACTATTGTTGGGTGGACGACGGCTGACGTCGCGGCCTTAACTCAGGCGCAAGTTGCCAAATTAAGTACAGCTCAAGTAGGTTACTTGAGTTCGCTTCAAATTGGAGCGTTTAGCTCAGCAGCTATTCCAGGCCTAAGCTTAAAGGGAGCAACGGATGATCAAGTCGGAGCACTATCATCCGACCAAATAAACTATTTAACTGTTACACAAGTAGCGGCCATACTGCCATCAAGCATAGATAGTCTGACGAGTGTGTCCTTGTCAGGCTTGTATACCAATCAGTTCAATGCTGTCACTACCGCACAAATCGCTGCATTAACCACGGCTCAATTAGCGTCGCTGACGTTAACTCAGATGGCTGCGATTTCGACTAGAAATCTAGGGAAAATTAGTTCGTCGAATATCACCACACTTAGTACTGAACAGTTGGCTAGCTTAACGTCGGTTTCGGTCTCAGGGTTTACCTCGGCGCAGCTAACCGCATTAAGTGCCGATCAAATTGCAGCAATCAGTACCAATGCATTAGTTGCTTTGAGCACGGCTCAACTAGCGGGAATTGAAACGGTTGATATAGCGAGCGGCATCGCCACGGCGTCAATAGCCGCGTTAAAAACATCGCAAATATCGGCATTGTCATCAGCACAAACCATTAGTCTTAGTACGGATCAGATATTGGCAATAAATGCGGCGGGTATTGCTGCTTTAAAGACTGCGCAAATCGTTGCCTTGTCGACTGAACACTACCAAGTGATGACAACGAGTCAGATTAGTTCACTGAGGACTAATCAAATTGCCGCACTTGAAACTGCCGACCTCGTGGTTTTGACCACAGACCAAATCGCCGCATTGACAACCTCACAAGTAACGAAGTTAACCAGCGCTCAGGTAATTGCTCTCACTTCAGATCAACTGACGGGACT
>JBEGSP010000091.1:0-3085 GCA_041179845.1 Pseudomonadota bacterium | reverse complement strand
CGGTTAACGCAGGCGCAGATAAACCACCACCTTGACGATTAATTCCTTTGTTGTTGGATAGTTCGCCACCGACTTTAACCGTCGTAAAAATTTCGCTGCCCTGCACACGATCAACGATTAGCACGATCAAGCCATCATTCAACAAAAGAATGTCGGCGGGTTTCAAATCGCGCGGTAATTCTTTGTAATCTAAGCCAGCACGTGTTTGATCACCTAGCTCACACGTGGCATCAAGAATGAAAGACGCGCCTTTGATCAGCTCGATTTTTCCATCGTTGAATTTACCGACGCGAATTTTTGGCCCCTGAAGATCGGCCATGATGGCAACCTCGCGACCACATGCTGCTGCTGCATCACGCACCATTTGCGCACGCAGTACGTGATCTTCGGCTTTGCCATGCGAAAAATTCAATCGCACTACATCAACGCCTGCTGCAATCATTTGTTGCAGCACTTCAGGCGTATTGGATGCAGGGCCTATCGTGGCAACAATCTTGGTGGCGCGTTGTTTCAGTTGGGTAGTCAATCAGTGGGCTCGCTGTTCAAGTATTTCAACGGCAGGAAGGACTTTGCCTTCGAGGAATTCAAGGAAAGCACCACCACCTGTGGAGATGTAGCCCACTTTGTCGGTGATACCGTACTTGGCAATAGCAGCTAGCGTGTCACCGCCACCTGCAATAGAAAAACCTTTGGATTGTGCAATCGCCATGGCGAGTGTTTTCGTACCTTCGCCAAATTGATCAAATTCAAATACACCGACGGGACCATTCCAAACAATAGTGCCGGCATCCAGTAATTGCGACGCTAACAGTTTTGCGGTTTGCGGTCCTATATCCAAAATCAAATCATCGGCTGCAACATCATTTACCGATTTCACTGTCGCTGTTGCGCTCGCTGAAAATTCTTTGGCACACACCACATCTGTAGGAATCGGCACCGTTGCACCGCGCGCACTCATCATGTCGATAATTGCTTTGGCTTCTGAAACTAAATCGGCTTCAGCCAATGATTTACCAATTGGCAGACCTGCAGCCAACATAAAGGTATTCGCGATACCACCACCCACAATCAGCCGATCAACTTTGGCCGCTAAGGTTTTAAGAATCGTGAGTTTGGTGGAGACTTTAGAACCCGCCACAATCGCTGCGAGTGGGCGAGCTGGATTACCCAGTGCTTTACCCAGCGCATCGAGTTCGGCAGCCAGCAACGGACCAGCGCAAGCGATAGGCGCAAATTTTGCGATACCGTGGGTTGTGGCTTCTGCGCGATGCGAGGTACCAAAGGCATCGTTCACATACACATCACATAACGCGGCCATTTTTTTGGCAAGTTCGTCGCTATTCTTTTTTTCACCCGGATTCACACGACAGTTTTCAAGCAACACCACATCACCCGGAGCGACATCCACACCGTTAACCCAATTTTGTTTGAGTGGCACGGCACGACCAAGCAATTCAGAGAGCCGCTTGGCAATCGGCGCGAGCGAATCTTCGGGTTTGAATTCTCCCTCAGTCGGGCGGCCCAGATGCGAAGTCACCATTACCGCTGCACCTGCTGCCAGTGCCGCTTGAATTGCTGGCACTGAAGCGCGGATACGCGTGTCTTCAGTGATATTGCCCGCATCATCTTGCGGAACATTTAAATCAGCACGAATGAAAACTCGTTTGCCACGCAGTTGATCGCTCTGCGTCAGATCGCTTAGTCGGTTGAATCGCATGTTGGACTCGGATGAAAGGTGGAAAACCGGGTATTTTACCGCAGCACACCCTCACAAAAACCATTGCCAGACCGGCATGTCTACAGCGCGGGAACAAATAGTCTTAGCAGCGTAAACACCGCCATACCAAAGGCCAGCGTGCTAATTAAATGACGCGTGAGCAAAAAGAAAATAGTCGCCGCAATACCCGCCAGCAGCTTCACATTGGAAGGGTTAATCGCCAGCTGCCCGCCTGACATCAGTAAATCAGGCGCAATAATGGCTGCCAAAGCGACAGCAGGAACATAACCCAGCGCATGTTGCAGCCAAGGCGGCATGCGCGAATCGGCCAGCAAAAAGAAAAAGCTGCGTGTCACCGCCGTGGTCAGCGTCATCAAGACCATCAATAACAAATAGTCGATAGCACTCATGGTGTGTCCTGCTCTTGGACAGCAGCCTTTCCAGTCATGCGATCAATGGTTACTGAAGCGACAATACCTGCCAAGATCGCAGCCACTAATCCCATCCGGTAGGGCAAGCCTGCGGCGGCCACCGCCACGGCACTGGCAACAATCACACCAGCTAAGGTGGCCCGATTAACTATCAGCGGGATCGTCAACCCCAGCAAGACCAGCGTACCGGCAAAACCTATGCCCCAATCTCTGGGAATCTGACTGGCCAGCAAAATGCCAACCATGCTACCCAGCTGCCATGAACACCATGTAGGCATCGCCAGACCAGTGAAATAACCCAGCTTGCCAACCGGCTTAGTCAGCGTGTGCTGAGGAAAACGCTGCGGGAAGAAAGCCATCACCAAATCCGCATTGAAGTAGCCGTACCAAAGTCGGCGGGTCCAGTGCAAATGTGAAAAATGTGGGCCCACCACCGCGCTAAAAATGATGAAGCGAAAATTAACCAAGAGTGCCGTCAGAAAAATCAGCCAGACCGGTGCACCCGCCATGATCAACGGCAAAACCGCGAGTTGCGCTGAGCCGGCGTACACCATCAGCGTCATGACGATGGCTTGCCAGAGACTCAAACCCGACTGAACCAACACCATGCCAGTGACGGCTCCCCAAGCGACTAAGCCGGGCATGGTCGGCGCACTTATGCGAACGCCATCCCAAAAAGCGGCCTTTTCACGAGCGGCCTGCTCGGCTTGAAGAGAAGTCATTGATTAATTGGTTGATTTGGGCTGTTGACTGGCCCACGAAGTGCTTATCTTATTGATCTGGTTGCAAAAAGGCGCGCAGATGGTGAATTTTAAAGTGAGGCTGCATAACTGTCCGAGCCAGAATGTTAGCGATGAATACAAACCACGTCGCCTTAATTTTTTACAAAGTGGGCGAATTTATTTATCCCCGCATCAACCAGGCTGGCCAAGGCAAC
>JBEGSP010000090.1:0-4125 GCA_041179845.1 Pseudomonadota bacterium | reverse complement strand
CTAATCGTTGATCGTGTGCAGGGCAGCGAAATTTTTACGACGGTTAAAGTCGGTGGCGAACTATCCAACAACAAAGGAATTAATCGTCAAGGTGGTGGTTTATCTGCGCCTGCGTTAACCGCCAAAGATATGGAAGATATCAAGACAGCGATGCAGTTAGGCGCTGACTATGTGGCGGTCTCATTTCCAAAGAGCGCAACCGATATGATCATGGCGCGTCAGTTAGCCAACATTGCCGCCGAAGCGCACAACACGCATCGGCCGTTAATGATTGCAAAAATTGAGCGTGCTGAAGCGATTCCGGTTTTGCAAGAAATTCTCGATGCCTCCGACGGCATTATGGTGGCGCGTGGTGATCTCGCTGTAGAAGTAGGTAATGCTATGGTGCCCGCGCTGCAAAAGCGGATGATTCGGATGGCACGTCATTCGAATAAGCTGGCGATTACGGCAACGCAAATGATGGAGTCGATGATACAAAACGCGGTTCCAACGCGAGCTGAGGTATCGGATGTAGCGAATGCAGTGTTAGACGGCACCGATGCTGTGATGACGTCCGCTGAAACTGCGGCCGGTAAATATCCGGTTGAAACGGTTGAGATGATGGCAGCCGTCTGTGCAGAAGCTGAAAAAGCCGAACCCATGTCGCTTGATGCCGATTTTCTGAATGTAACTTTTTCGCGTATCGATGAATCGATTGCTTATGGCGCATTGTTCACTGCGTACCACTTGCGTGCACGCGCGATCGTGGCATTAACTGAATCAGGTTCTACGCCATTGTGGATGAGTCGACACAATATCGACATGCCGATTTATGCCATGACTACGAGCCGTGCCACACAACGCAAAGTGGCTTTGTATCGCAATGTGCAGCCAGTTGAACTTAAACCTGACGCCAATGATCGTGAGTCAGTGTTGAAAGCTGCCGAAGAATTATTGTTAGCGCGCGGCTTGGTTAAAAAAGATGACATGGTCATTATGACCTGGGGTGAACCTATGGGTCAGACCGGTGGCACTAATGCGTTGAAGATCACCAAGATTGGTGATCGCTAATTTATAGGGTTGCGCTTAATTTCTGTATTTGATTGTGCATTTAATTTTGCATTTAATTTCGCTTTTAATTTTTATACTTACTAATTGAATTTATTCAGGAGACTTTGACATGGCACTTGTATCACTTCGTCAGTTGCTCGACCACGCTGCCGAAAACAATTATGGCCTTCCGGCTTTTAACGTCAATAATCTTGAGCAAGTCTCCGCCATCATGGCAGCTGCTGACGAAGTCGGTGCGCCGGTCATCATGCAAGCGTCAGCAGGCGCACGCAAATATGCGGGTGAAGCTTTTCTGCGTCATTTGATTTCAGCCGCCGTCGAAGCGTATCCACATATTCCTGTGGTGATGCATCAGGATCATGGTCAGTCACCTGCGGTATGTATGGCGGCGATCAAATCAGGATTTTCATCGGTCATGATGGATGGTTCACTGATGGCTGATGGAAAATCTGTAGCCAGCTATGAATATAACGTTGAGGTATCTCGCAAAGTCGTTGAGTTTTCACATGCGATTGGTGTGACTGTTGAGGCTGAGCTAGGTGTACTCGGTTCGCTCGAGACCATGAAGGGTGACAAAGAAGATGGTCATGGTGCTGAAGGTACGATGACGCGCGAGCAGTTACTCACGGATGTGAACCAAGCCGCTGACTTTGTACGTCAAACACAATGCGATGCATTAGCTATTGCGATTGGTACCAGCCACGGCGCGTATAAATTTTCACGTAAACCGACAGGTGATATTTTGGCGATAGATCGCATCAAAGAAATCCATCAGCGCATTCCGAATACGCACTTGGTGATGCATGGTTCTTCCAGCGTGCCGCAAGAATTACTAGCAGAGATACGTCAGTTTGGTGGTGACATGAAAGAAACCTACGGCGTTCCTGTAGAAGAAATTCAAGAAGGTATTAAGAACGGCGTACGAAAAATCAATATTGATACCGACATACGTTTGGCAATGACCGCTGCCGTGCGCCGCTATCTGGCAGAAAACCCAACGAAATTTGATCCACGCGATTACCTCAAGCCAGCGCGTGAAGCGGCGATGCAAATATGTAAGGCGCGTTATTTATCGTTTGGTTGCGAAGGTCAGGCTGCTCGGATTAAACCCATGCCACTAGAAAAAATGGCAGACAAATACGCCAAAGGCGATTTGTCGCAAGTTGTTAAGTAAAGCAAGCAGTCATTCCGTTTGCCAGACTCTGTAGATGTGATAAATAAGTCTACCGTCTGGCAAACTAATTTTTTACTGTCTCTAGTTAAAAAATTAAGTCATTGAGTAAGTAAGTAGTTAATTGAATGAGTCAGTAACACTCCAGCCTTGTTGCATCACATCCAAATTTTATGACTAGCCTTTACGAATCGACGATTACCTCATTGCCTTTGCTAGGGCGTGGCAAGGTGCGTGACAATTATGCTGTGGGTAATGACAAGATCTTGATAGTCACGACCGACCGTCTTTCTGCCTTTGATGTGGTGATGAATGAACCGATTCCCACTAAAGGGCAAGTCTTGAACCAGATGTCTGATTTTTGGTTTTCGAAATTAAGCCACATCGTTCCTAATCATTTGACGGGTGTCACACCAGAATCAGTCGTCTCCGCTGCAGAGGCAGATCAAGTGCGCGGGCGTGCGGTGGTTGCGAAGCGACTCAAGCCCATTTTGGTAGAAGCGGTCGTGCGAGGTTATCTGATTGGTTCGGGTTGGAAGGATTACCAAGCGACCGGTGCAGTGTGTGGCATTCCTTTGCCAGCGGGCTTAAAGATGGCGGCTAAACTTGCGCAACCTATTTTTACTCCTGCCGCTAAAGCCGACTTGGGTGAGCATGATGAAAACATCAGCTTTGATGAAATGAAAAATCGCATCGGTAATGAGCTGGCTACCAAAATGCGTGATGTCAGTATTCAGTTGTATCAAGCAGCGGCCGATTATGCGGCGACACGTGGAATCATTATTGCAGATACCAAATTCGAATTTGGTTTAGATGATAACGGCGTAATGCATTTGATGGATGAAGTGTTGACCGCGGATTCCTCGCGTTTTTGGCCAGCGGATTCGTATGCAGAAGGCATATCTCCTCCATCGTTCGATAAACAATTCGTGCGCGATTATTTGGAAACATTAAACGATTGGGGCAAGACGGCGCCTGCACCAGCGTTACCAGCTGACGTGATTGAAAAAACCGGCGCTAAATACCGCGAGGCGTTGCAACGCCTAACCGGACAAACCTTGAAAGACTAAGATGAGCCAAACTAAGCCTGTCGTTGGAGTCGTCATGGGTTCATCTTCTGATTGGGAGGTGATGCAGCATGCGGTGGCCATGCTCAAAGAATTCGGTATTGCCCATGAAGCCCAAGTGATTTCTGCGCATCGTATGCCCGACCAAATGTTTGACTACGCAAAATCTGCGCGCACGCGCGGCTTGCGAGCCATTATTGCTGGTGCGGGAGGTGCAGCCCATTTACCCGGTATGTTGGCTTCTCAAACCATTGTGCCGGTGATGGGTGTGCCGGTGCCATCGAAATATTTGCGTGGTGAAGATTCGCTGATGTCGATTGTTCAAATGCCCAAAGGTATACCGGTTGCGACGTTTGCGATTGGTGAAGCGGGTGCTGCGAATGCTGCATTAGCCGTGATAGCGATGCTGGCAGCGGATGATTCAGCACTCGCTGACAAATTACTTAGTTTCCGCGCGAAACAAACAGACGCTGCCAAAGCGATGACCTTGCCTGCATGAGCACGTCGACTCCACCAGAAAATCTATGTAAACCTTCGGCCTCACCTTCCACCTGGTTGGGTGTGATGGGTGGTGGTCAACTTGGCCGCATGTTCACGCATGCTGCACAGGCCATGGGTTACAAAGTGGCCGTGCTTGAGCCGTCGAGTGATTGCCCTGCAGGCCATGCAGCTGATCATTTGCTTGCGGCGGCCTATGCCGACGCTAACGCGCTATCGGAACTCGGCGCACAGTGCGCTGCTGTCACTACCGAATTTGAAAACGTCCCTGCTGAAAGTTTATCTACCTTAGCTGCGCACACCTTTGTAGCGCCGACCGCAGCATGTGTCTCGATTGCG
>JBEGSP010000089.1:0-13239 GCA_041179845.1 Pseudomonadota bacterium | reverse complement strand
TGCCAGTTGTTGTTGAAGCTCGCGCAGCAAAGCAAACGGTGCTCGTTGTTTAGCAGGGTCAGCTTCCGGCTCCGGTATCGCCATCAAACCGCGTAACTGAATATTAGGTAATCCTGCAACGGCTTTAGCCAGCACAGGTAATTCTTCAGGTGATACACCACTCTTACTGGCCTCACCGCTCACATTTACTTGTAGACAAATATTTAATGACGGCAAATCCTTGGGACGCTGCTCAGATAATCGCTGCGCGATTTTTTCACGGTCGACTGCATGTACCCACGAAAAATTTTCTGCAATCGGGCGCGTCTTATTACTTTGTATCGGCCCAATAAAATGCCACTCCAAGTGAAGCTCGGGTCTGAGCTTTTGCACCTCGGCTATTTTATTCACCGCCTCTTGCAAATAATTTTCCCCGAAGGCGACTTGACCGGCATCCGCCGCTACTATCACCGCGTCGGCCCCAAATGTTTTAGAGACTGCTAGCAGCGTCACCGACGAAGATTCGCGTCCAGCCATTTGACAAGATTGGTCTACGGCATGACGCACAGCAGCAAGTTGGTTAGATATCGACATAGCCCCACATTATCGCTCAAGCGACCCGGTCTGCAGGCAAGGCTCAGCCCTGCTAGTATCAACGCTCTGTTTGGTTATGGAGATCTCGATGAGCGACTTATATACCCTGCCGGTGCGAACCCTAGCGGGCAAAGACACCGATCTGTCCGCCTACAAAGGACACGTACTATTAATAGTCAATACCGCCAGCCAATGCGGCTTCACCCCCCACTATGCGGGACTAGAGAGCTTGTACCGCCAATACAAAGATCAGGGATTAGTGGTGCTGGGATTTCCTTGCAATCAATTCGGCGCACAAGAACCGGGAAGCGCCGCAGATATCGCTGCATTCTGTGAAAAAAATTACGGAGTGAGTTTTCCCTTGTTTGACAAAGTCGATGTCAACGGCGCCAACGCCCATCCCTTATTCACGCTACTTAAAGCCGAAGCGCCCGGCGTGTTAGGTACCGAGGGTATCAAATGGAATTTCACGAAATTTCTCGTCGGACGAGATGGCAAAGTGCACGAACGCTATGCCCCAACTACCACACCTGCCCAGCTGGAATCTGACGTCGCCAAACTCTTGGCTGCCTAAGCTCTTAGCTGCCTAAACTCTTTTCACAGCGCAGGTAGTCAGATTTCCAAACTACCTGCGTCTGTAATTCCAAACATCCTGCTCGTCGAACATACCCTTTAAGAAACCGCAAGGTTTTTCCATGCCTATTTTGCATCTCCGTTGAACTATCAGCGCAAGCTGGTTACACAACTCTCACAAATATTCAGCGCGGCGCTAACTAGATTGCGCTAGTTCCCACCGCTGATTATTCGAATAAAACAGGAGACATCACCATGGTTCAGATGACAAACAGGCGAACACGCCTGAAGGGTAGCTCTTTGTCTAAAAAAATGAGATGCCGTACTCCACTCATTCGAGTGTTATCGCTGAATCGAATCGGTCTGTCTCATTTTTACGTGCATGAAGGAGACATCACACCATGAATCATTCGCAATTTATAGAACTGTGTCGTGACATTTCAGCCGAGCTGAATTTAGAGGATCTGGATGAACTGGGATTTTCTAATTATTTAGAAATTGACGACATACCTATGGCATTTATTTTCGATGAAAACTCAGCACCAGATCGAATTTTTTGTTATGTCGATCATGGTCCCATTGAAGATTCGCAGCGTCTTGATATTTACGACAACCTACTTACCCTTAATTTACTAAGTGGCACAAAAACTAATGGCATTTATGCACTTGATCCCACCAGTGGGCATGTGCTGTTTGTCGTTCATGTCGTTGATCTCGACCAGAGTGATGCCAAAGTTTTAGCAAATGACTTACGTAGTTATTCAGCTCGTGCCATCAGCCTGCAAAACAATTTATTCAAAGGTGCTGCAGCTGCTCCCATAGCTGAAATTATGAGCCAGCTTTTTGGTCAGCCTGAACAAACTCCGCTCCACGAACTTGCATGAGGTCACGCCATGAGCACATCGATAACGCCACCAATTGATACGTCCAACCCTCAAGCTTTTCAAGGGATTATTTCGTCAACTACGGAAACTAAACTAAATCCCGAAACGCCCAGAAAAAAACTGTCTCTAAACGATAAAACACTCACCACTCGCAGAAAAAGGTTGCTAGAGGCGCATTCAAGCTCGCCACAATTCAAGGTCAATCCGAAAAATAATAAAAATTCATCGCAGGTAGACACTGATTCTCAAAAGACTTCTGGAAAATCAGAAAAAAATAAAGACGTAAAAAATTCATCGAATAGCAAACATTCAGACATTAAGGAAACTGATGGAAGTTCATCAGATGATGAAAGCTCTGCGATCGTGAGCGATGCAGACTCTAGTGATGATGATTTTGAAGATTTGATGCCAGCCAATCGCCGGGAAAAACTTGAAAACCAGTTGATCCAGCCCTCGACCAGAATCAAAAGAGAAGACTATAAGCGACAAGAAGAAAAAGAAACCGAAGCAGTAAAAGAACAGCGTATACGCAAATATGCCATGGATTTTGTGGCTGGCGGCTTACTCCAGCTGACATCGTTTGGCATCGGCGGATTTGCAACGGTCGGCACTGGAAACCCTTGGCTTTTCCCAGTAGTGGTCCCCCTACTGAACGAACTGCTCGGTGAAAAAATAGCGCAGTTAACACGTACGTCCACAATAGGTATCCCCGAAACTCAGCAATGGTTTGCTATACAGCGCCAACTAGGACATGCACTCGGCGATCTATTTGTGCACTGCGCGAATAAAGATCCGAGTAAAAAATTTGACATTAAAGTTAATGGCGAAATAAAAAAAGTGACTGCTTGGAAGGCTTTGAAACACATGGGTATTGGTGGAATGGCAAACGCCTGGGGGAAAAATTTCCTGGTTCGAGGTTTACCGTTCGCCTGGTTTTTTACGCTATATACTATTCGCGACTGGCAATTGTATGACGATCACGGTGGGCTTTTTTCTGCCAATGCCACCACCTGGTGTCATACGCATACGCCTAATGCTAATTGTACAAACGTAGAACAACTTCCCAGCAATATTGATCCAGTCGCACTGCGAACAGGAATCGTATTTTTAGTCGGCATACTTGCTGGAGCCTCAACCTCTTTGACAGGGCAGCTAATTGCGTCGCGAATGGCGGGTGCTATAGAGAAGCCCAATTTTAGTACGGACTGCTACGTTAAAAAAGTAGCTTATCTGGAGAGTCTTAAGCTAGATATAAAAACGTATATTGATAATCTAATTCCAGACCCATGGAATTATGAAACTAAATTATCAGCCGCTATTGATCTTGAAAAGTCTATCGACAAAGAAATGAGCTACGCCAAGAAAAAATCAAGCTTGTGGACTACCTACCAAGCCGAAGTTGATCTAGCTACACAGAAAAAACGTGACACCACCATGGTGACACCAGAATTCGGTAGCAAGCGCATAGATACAGGCATGTCTATCATTGGCAAAATGCTTAGCCTAATTGTCTACGCCGACTTCATACAGCGCTTTTCTCCTCAGAGTCCTCACACCAGTGAGAAAGACAGACTACTCGCCGTGATCATGCCGCCGCTTGCACTGATTTTTATTGCAGGTTATGCATTCCGTGATGATTTGCGGCTGATTCCAGAGATTATGCATGGCGCGGGTGAAGGCATGGTTCGCGCTTGTAAGGGATCTGCTAAACACGCACGTGGAAATGATCATTCAACGCAAGCAGAAAACGATCAGGTGATGGATATGCAAGGTGCACTCAACGACATAAGCGATAGCGAGGAAGAAAAGGAACCCTATCTATCCGATGGGCTCACCAACCCTGATGGAACGCCTGTAGTAGAAGAAAAGAGGGGGAATAAACACGCTCGCTTCACATCTCAACATGATGAAGACGGTGATTCACTTACCTAATACCAACCGCTGTTCTTCGTTGCGATAGCTGACAATCGTGATTTAACGTCAGCTCATCGCTGCATCGATCAATTCTATCCAATGCCTCACCGGCGACTCGGTGCCTGATTGCAAATGCATCAGGCAACCGATGTTGGCCGACACGATCATTTCTGATTGAGTCGCCTGAAGATTTTTAAGTTTATTATCACGCAGCTGATACGACAACTCAGGCTGCAGTACCGAGTACGTACCGGCCGAGCCACAACACAAATGACTGTCGGCACACAAAGCCACATCTACACCAACTGCACGTAATACCTCTTCCACCTTGCCGCGAATTTGCTGACCATGCTGCAAGGTACATGGCGGGTGATACGCGACACGTTTTTTTATCTGTACTTTCTTAGCGAGTTCTTGCTGAAACGCTGGCAGGATTTCAGAAAGATCTTTAGTCAATTCAGTAATACGCTGCGCACGTGCTGCATAGTGCGGATCATTGGCTAGTAAATGACCATACTCTTTTACCATTGCGCCACAACCTGAGGCAGTCATCACAATGGCTTCTGCACCGGCTTGCACATACGGCCACCAAGCATCAATGTTTCGGCGCATGTCATCCAGACTATTTGCCTGATCATTCAAGTGATAGCGAATAGCGCCGCAACAACCAGCTTTGGGTGCCACAATTAATTGCACACCCAACACATCTAATACACGCGCAGTCGCTGCATTAATGTTGGGTGACATCGCGGGCTGTACACAGCCATCTAGCAGCAGCATAGTGCGTGCATGCGTGCGAGTAGGCCAGCGACCTGCAGGATGTGCGACAGGTACTTTGTTTTTTAATGCCTTAGGTAATAGCGGTCGAAAAAATTGACCCGCTTTCATCGCCGGAGTAAACAGCCATTTACGTGGCAAAGTTTCTTTCAAAACGGTGCGAACTAATTGCGTGGCGAATGGGCGTTCAACCTGTTTTTCTACAATCTCGCGGCCGATATCAACCAGTCGACCATATTTAACACCTGAAGGACAAGTGCTCTCGCAATTACGACAGGTCAGGCAACGATCCAAATGAAGCTGCGTTTTAGCCGTCGCTGGTTTGCCTTCTAAAATTTGTTTAATTAAATAGATGCGGCCACGTGGGCCATCCAGTTCATCACCTAGCAATTGATAGGTCGGGCAAGTCGCCGTACAAAAGCCGCAATGCACACAGCTGCGCAGAATGGCATCAGCCTCTTGTCCTTCGGGTGAGTTCTTAATGAAATCAGCGAGATTGGTTTGCATTTTTTATGCTCAGAAATCCGTATACATACGACCAGGATTAAATACACCGGCCGGATCGAAGGTGTTTTTTAAGTTGTGATGAATGCGCGCGACGGCAGGCTGCAATGGATGAAACACTCCCACTGATTTATCACCGCCTTTAAACAAGGTCGCATGACCACCGGCTTTTTCTGCGGCAGCGCGTATGGTTGTAGCATCTGCATCAGTCTTTAACCAACGCTGTGCACCACCCCATTCAATTAACTGTTCGCCTGCTAGCGTTAATGCGGGTGCCACGGTAGGCAAGGACAAACGCCACAATCCGTGTGCGGTGTCACTAAAAAATTCATGAGTCTGTTCGCGCACTGCATCCCAAAACGATTCGGATTCGTTTACTGTTTCACCACCCATGTTAATAATGGCAGCATCAACAGCAGCGCGAGCACCCGACAAACGCACTGTCAATCGCTCTTGATGCCAGCACGAACCTGAAATCGGTAATGGCTGGCCACCCCATACATTTAATTGTTTGAGCGCTTCTGTTTCTGACAGTGCGAATTGCAGCGTATGTTGCGCCGTTGGGCGTGGCAGCACTTTGATAGAAATTTCTAACAACAAACCTAGCGTGCCTAGCGATCCTGTCAATAAACGTGACACATCGTAGCCGGCGACGTTCTTCATAACTTGGCCACCGAAATTCAGCACATCACCACGACCATCCATTAACACGGTGCCGAGCACAAAATCTCTGACTGAACCGACTGCCTGTCTCCGTGGCCCAGATAAACCAGCAGCGACTATGCCACCCAACGTCGCTAAGCCATCAAAGCGCATAGGCTCGAATGCCAACATCTGTTTTTGTTCAGAGAGCGCTTTGCCGATTTCACGCAGGGTCGTACCAGCGCGCGCTGTGATGACTAACTCGGTAGGATCATAGGAAACAATCCCGCTGTAGGCGCGTGTATCGAGTAACTCGCCTTCAACGGATTGTCCATACCAATCCTTGGTACCGTTACCGCGAATACGCAAAGGAGTTTTAGCGGCGCTGGCAGAAATAATCTGCTCTTTAAAAGTCTGTAATGTCTGATCCATTTTTATTTTTTTAGATAATCAGAAGCGCGGTAAATCAGAAAATTTCATCTGACCTGAACGTACATGCATCTTGCCGTACTCAGCGCAACGATGCAGTGTTGGAATCGCTTTATCAGGGTTCAACAAAAACGCGGTATCAAAGGAACGCTTCACACCAAAAAAAGCTTCACGCTCTTCGGGAGCAAATTGCACGCACATAGAATTAATTTTTTCTATGCCCACACCATGTTCACCGGTAATCGTGCCACCGACTTCAACGCAAAGTTCCAGAATCGCTGCACCGAATTTTTCAGCGCGATCGAATTCACCTGGCGTATTGGCATCAAAAAGAATTAAAGGATGGAGATTGCCATCGCCTGCATGAAACACATTCGCACAGCGCAAACCATATACTTTTTCCATGTCAGCTATGCCTAACAATACTTTGGCTAAATGCTTGCGCGGTATGGTGCCGTCCATGCAGTAGTAATCAGGCGAAATACGTCCTGCAGCTGGGAAAGCATTTTTACGACCGGACCAAAACCGCATACGCTCAGCTTCATCGCGCGACACAGCAATCGCAGTAGCACCCGATGATTTCAATACCTCAGTCATGTGGGCGATTTCTTCTTCAACTTCTTCTGGCGTGCCATCGGACTCACACAAAAGAATCGCCTCAGCATCGGTGTCATAACCGGCTTTGACAAACGGCTCAACCATGCGCGAGCTGGTTTTATCCATCATCTCCAAACCTGCTGGAATAATGCCGGCTGCAATAACATTCGCTACCGCATTACCCCCTTTAACCACATCATCAAATGAAGCCATGATGACTCGTGCTGCCTGTGGCTTGGGCACCAGCTTGACGGTTACTTCAGTGACTACACCGAGCATGCCTTCAGAACCGATAAATACAGCGAGCAAATCAAAACCGGGCGCATCGAGCGCTTCGTTACCTAGTTCAACGACATCGCCTTCTATCGTCACCATGCGAACGCGCAGCACATTGTGCACAGTCAGTCCGTATTTCAAGCAATGCACGCCACCCGAATTTTCTGCGACATTGCCGCCGATAGAGCAAGCGATTTGCGATGAAGGATCAGGCGCGTAGTACAAGCCATGCACACTGGCTGCTTCAGAAATCGCCAGATTACGCACACCAGGCTGCACTACCGCTGTGCGCGAATAAGCATCAACGTTAACAATACGATTGAGTCGTGCCGTTGATAACACTACTCCATCAGCAATCGGCGTCGCACCGCCGGACAAACCCGTGCCCGCGCCGCGCGGAACGATTTGTACTTTTAAACGGTTACACACCTTCAAGACAGCAACGACTTGGGCTTCGTTCTCGGGCAACACTACCACCATAGGTAGCTGACGATAGGCAGACAGGCCATCGCATTCATAAGGGCGCGTATCTTCTTCATTGAACAGCACGGATGCCTCAGGCAACACCGCACGTAATGCAGATACGACTTCGCGCTGGCGCGACAAAGAGAAAGCAAATTCAGTGGGAGCGTTCATAAAACATCCTGTAGGCACACGAAGGCACGTACGAGCAACGGCGCGTAGTAGCTATGTCGCTAGTGTAACGAAAGCGCGCTGATGAAACCCAGGATTTGACAGGATTTCCGCTGAAAAGCTTGAGAGGAACTGATGAAAGTTTTTACTACTTGAATGGGATCGCTTAAAACGACAAGAAATCTTCACGACCGCTAACAGTAAATCAGGGATTTCGGAAGGCTTCTTGTATCCATTGCAAAAAAGTGACGACTTCGGGACGCTCGGTCACTTGTTTTTCATACACCAAGTAGTAAGCATGGGGAGGAGTCGCTGTTTTCATATCAAACAAGCGAACAATTTCACCGCGAGCAATCATCTCACGCGCAAAATGTTCACGCGTTAATCCCACCCCATGACCGTACTTCACCATCTCAAGTAACAGACCTAAATCATCAACTCGCAAACCGGTAGATGGTTCAGGCCAATCCAGACCGGCTGCCTCAAACCAAGGCTGCCAAGGTTCGAGCGCTGAACGAAGCAAGGTGACGTTCTGCAAATCTTCAGGCGTTGTAATGGGTTCGACTTTTTTCAAGTATTCTGGACTTGCAACGGCAAAAGTTGGCTCTGAAAATAATTTTTCGCATTGCAGATTCGGATATTTACCCGGCCCAAAACGAACCTCAAGATCACTCTCGGCGAGTGCTAAATCGTACAGCGGCACCGACAAATAAATTTCAACCGCAATATCGGGATGCTGCTCTACAAAAGATGCCAAGCGAGGCACGAGTAAGTAACGTGCAAACGTAGGCGGCAATGTGAGTTTGACGCGGGGCTGGGCGGAGGCTGCACGGCGCGGCATAGGAAAATCCGTTAAGGCACGCAAAGCCAAACGTACAACATCCAAATAACGCCGACCGAATTCCGACAAACCCACATTACGACCATCGCGTAGAAACAAACGCTCACCCACAAATTCTTCCAGTAGTCGAATTCGATGCGATAAGGCAGAAGGGGTAATGCACAACTCTTCAGCAGCCAATGCAAAAGAGCCATGACGCGCGGCGGCTTCAAAAGCGGAGAGCGCGTGAACGGGAGGAATTCGTGTTGCCATAGATGAGTTACAAATGAGTACTTTAGCTATCCAAGAACATCACCAGCGGATGACTTTGCCCGGATTAAAAATATTGTTGGGATCTAGCGCGTGTTTGATCGTACGCATCAGATCAACGGCTTCTTCACCAGCTTCATGAACCAGAAAATCGAGCTTATGTAATCCGATACCATGCTCGCCAGTACATGTACCATCCATCGCGATGGCACGATGAACCATGCGCTCGTTAACTGACTCAGCACGCGCGACATCGGTAGGATCGGTTGGATCAACCAACATCTGCACATGGAAATTACCATCGCCCACATGACCGACGATGCCATAGATGAGGTTCTCGCGATCACAATCCGCTTTGGTTTCAAGCAGACATTCCGTTAAACGCGAAATAGGAACGCAACAATCGGTCGAAATAGCGCGCGAGCCAGGACGCAATTGCAGTAAAGCGAAATAAGCATTGTGACGCGCTTGCCAGAGCCGGGTGCGATCTTCCGGACGGGTAGCCCATTCAAAACCAATCGCTCCATGTTCATCAGCGATTTGCTGCACTAATTCTGCTTGTTCTTTGACGCCTTGCTCACTGCCGTGAAATTCAAATAACAGCAAAGGTTTTTCTGGCAGCGTTAATTTATCGTGACGATTCAGCGCACGCACACCGTTCTCATCAACGAACTCAACACGCGCTAATGGCACGCCAATTTGAATTGCCTGAATCACGGTATCGACCGCGTTAGCGATGGTAGTGAATGAACAAACCGCAGCAGAGATCGCTTCAGGTTGAGGGTAAATTTTAAGCGTGATTTCAGTAATGATGCCCAACGTACCTTCACTACCCACAAACAAACGCGTCAAATCGTAACCCGCTGAAGATTTTTTTGCGCGCGTACCAGTCTTAACTATTTTGCCTTGTGCGGTAACGACGGTCAGACCAAGAACATTCTCGCGCATGGTGCCGTAGCGCACTGCATTCGTACCCGAAGCACGCGTTGCAGCCATACCGCCTATCGAGGCATCTGCACCGGGGTCAATCGGAAAAAATAATCCCGTATCTTTAATCTCAACATTCAGTTGCTTACGTGTGACTCCGGGTTGCACGGTGACTGTCAGATCTTCTGCATTCAACGCTACCACTTGATTCATCTGCGACACATCGATCGATAAACCACCTTGCAGCGCCAAAATATGGCCTTCGAGCGACGTACCGGTACCATAAGCGATAACAGGAAAATGATAGTGATTGCAAAGCGCAACCGCTTTAGCGACCTCAGCGGTGGAATGAGCGAACACCACGGCGTCAGGCAGCATCGGGTCATATGACGACTCATCACGACCATGATGCTCACGCATCGCTTGGGTTGTAGACAATCGATCGCCAAAGTATTCGCGCAGCGAGCTCAACAGCTCGGGCGGCATTGCGCGCCTGAGCGAGGTGGGTGGGGCAGGATGATTCATTCAGCATCTCCAGAAGGTCGACTATTGTACCCTCGGGACATTAGTCAGGTAGGGGCACTGTACTGCCAACTTGTTCGTTTATTCAGCATTTATGCGGGATTTCACGTATGCTCCCGCGACTGAGTTATCAAATTTTATCGACATGGGACACAGACTTTCCAAAATAGCTACACGAACGGGTGACGATGGCACCACAGGCCTGGGCGATGGCAGCCGTACCGACAAGGATGCGCTTCGCGTTCAGGCGATGGGCGATGTGGATGAACTCAATTCTCACATCGGCGTTCTATTGTGCGAGCCATTGCCAGACGATCTGCGACAAGAGCTGATCACCATCCAGCACGATCTGTTTGATTTAGGTGGTGAACTTTGCATACCGGGCTTCACCATGATTCAAGAAGCACAAGTGCTGCGGTTAGATGAATTACTCGCAAAGTACAACGCGACTCTGCCACCTTTATCCGAATTTATTTTGCCCGGTGGATCACGCGCCGCAGCTCAAGCGCATATCTGCCGAACAGTTTGTCGTCGCGCCGAGCGCTCGATTGTGTCGTTAGGTAAAGCAGAAGTATTGAATCCGCAGCCACGACAATTCGTGAATCGTCTCTCGGATTTGTTGTTCGTACTATCGCGTGTGCTAAATCGTTTTGCGGGTGGCTCAGACGTGTTGTGGGAAAAAGGGCGCAATAAAGTGTAACGGATTCGCTGTAGCGTTCTATTTCATAAACATCACAGCGAAATACGCTTTATGCGAATGACGTTTTACTTACTGTTAGCGACTAAACGCAACTCTGCATGCTTCAAACGCTGATTCACTGACGCCGTAATGCCTGCTGCATCCAATCCGCACTGCGCAAGTAATTGCGTCGCATCGCCATGATCAATAAATTTATCAGGCAAGCCCAATTGCAGTAGAGGTTTAACGATACCGGCAGCGGATAGCGCTTCAGCAACTGCTGAACCTGCACCACCCATAATGCTGCCCTCTTCTATCGTGACTAGCAAATCATGACTGGCTGCCAGCTCAGCAACCAACGCTGTATCCAAGGGTTTGATAAACCGCATATTAGCGACGGTGGCATTCAAGGTTTCCGCCGCTTGCAATGAAGGCGCAAGCATAGTGCCAAAAGCAAGTATCGCCACGCCTTTACCCTGACGACGAATCTCACCCCTACCCATTTCTATACTGGTTAATTCAGTCTCAACCGTCGCACCTATGCCGGCTCCACGCGGATAACGCACTGCTGCTGGGCCAGGATATTGATACGCCGTTGTGAGCATTTTGCGGCACTCGTTTTCATCACTGGCTGCCATCACTACCATATTCGGAATGCAGCGTAAAAATGCCATATCGTAATTACCCGCATGGGTTGCGCCATCGGCACCGACTAAACCAGCACGATCGAGTGCAAAGGTCACATCTAGATTTTGTAGCGCAACGTCATGAATCAATTGATCGTAACCACGCTGCAAAAACGTCGAGTAAATCGCCACTACGGGTTTTAAACCTTCGCATGCCATACCGCCTGCAAACGTAACGGCGTGTTGCTCTGCGATACCCACATCGTAGTAACGATCAGGGAATTTTTGCTCAAACTTCACCATGCCAGAGCCTTCGCGCATAGCGGGTGTGACAGCGACTAATTTTTCATCGTGCGCTGCCATGTCGCATAACCACTCACCAAAGACTTGCGTGTAAGTCATTTTTCCAGCAGCGGCTGGTTTGATACCTTCGCTCGGATTGAATTTACCGGGACCGTGATACAGAATAGGATCAGCTTCAGCGAGTTTATAACCTTGACCTTTTTTAGTCACCACATGCAAAAACTGAGGGCCTTCAAGGTTCTTAAGATTTTGCAGCGTCGGTATCAATGATTCCAAATCATGGCCATCGATAGGACCAATGTAGTTGAGGCCAAATTCTTCAAATAAGGTGGCAGGAACCAACATGCCTTTTGCATGTTCTTCAAAGCGCTTGGCGAGTTCACGCATAGAAGGTGGCAACATGGATTTACCCATGCTCTTAGCTGCCGCATAAAATTTTCCAGACATCAGTCGCGCAAGATAACGATTCAGCGCACCCACTGGTGGAGAGATCGACATGTCATTGTCATTTAACACCACCAACATCTTGATATCTTCGTAAACGCCCACGTTATTGAGCGCCTCAAACGCCATACCTGCCGTCATCGCACCGTCACCAATCACAGCAATCGAGTGACGCGCTTCGCCCTTGGTGCGCGCCGCTAGTGCCATTCCTAATGCTGCCGAAATCGACGTGGACGAATGCGCAGTACCAAAGGTGTCGTACACACTTTCTACACGGCGTGGAAAGCCCGACAAGCCATCTTGCTGACGCAAAGTAGACATGCGGTCGCGACGGCCTGTGAGAATTTTGTGTGGGTAGGTTTGATGTCCTACATCCCAGACAATGCGATCTTCCGGTGTGTTGAACACATAGTGCAGTGCAATCGTCAGCTCAACCGTTCCCAAATTGGATGACAGGTGACCACCTGTCTGCGCTACCGACTCCAGTAAGTAGGTACGTAATTCATCCGCCAAGGTATTGAGTTCGGGGCGCGAAAGCGCTCGTAATTCGGCCGTATTGTTTATTTTTTGTAAAATTTTCATAATGCTTAGGGAGATGCTGATTTATTGTAAATTTTATGGCGAGCCAGCGCAGCTATGCAGCGCAAGGACACGTTAATCAAGAGGCTAGCTTTGATCATTTACTCGAGAAACGTCTCGCTTTTATTTATTCAGTACTTCCTTAGGTTTTTCTTTGCACAATCAAGTCGGCCAGCTCTTTTAATCTCATCGCTGGATCACCAAACGGGAGTAGAGCCTGATGGGCATCCTGCCGCAACTTCTCTGCCAGAGCAAGTGACTCGTTCA
>JBEGSP010000088.1:0-3222 GCA_041179845.1 Pseudomonadota bacterium | reverse complement strand
CTATCAAGAGAAAAATCCTTTACTAAAATAACGTTAGCTCGCCATTGATTTGGCGGTCTGGTTAGCTAACGTTAGATATAGTTAGATATCGTTAGATAACGCCAGAATCACGCAGGCTAGCTATCTCATCATCCGAGTAGTGAAGCTCACGCAGTACTTCGTGTGTGTCTTGTCCCAGCGAGGGCGGCGCACGACGATAACTCACCGGTGAAGCAGAGAGTCGCATCGGTGAAGCCACCAAATCCAGCGCGCCATAGCTGGGCGAATTCATCTGAATCTTCATCTCACGTGCGCACACTTGCGGATCACGAAAAACACGATCGATCGTATTGATCGACCCACAGGGGAAACCTTCTTGCTGCGCTAACTCACACCATGTCTCTACGCTATGCTGCATCATTAAAGGTGTTAGTACCTTGATCAACTCAGCGCGATGACGAACGCGCATCGCATTCGTTGCAAACCGTTCTTCATTCGCGATAGCGGCTTGTCCAGCCGCGCGACACAGCGCTGCAAATTGACCGTCGTTACCAATAGCCAGCATCACATGACCATCTGCGCAAGCGAACGGCTGATACGGAACGATAGAGGGATGAGCACTGCCCATACGTTGAGGTACTCTGCCACTCAATAAATAATTACCAGACTGATTTGCCAGCGCAGCTACCTGCACATCTAACAAAGCGATATCGATATGCTGACCTTGATTACTCTTAGCGCGATGTAACAGCGCTGCGAGAATCGCATTCGTCGCATACAAGCCAGTGAGAATATCGACAACCGCTACACCGACTTTTTGCGGGCCACCACCTGGCACATCATCAGGCTCGCCGGTAACACTCATCAGACCACCCATAGCTTGCACTAAAGCGTCATAGCCGGGTCGATCAGCATACGGACCGTCTTGGCCAAAACCAGTAATAGAGCAATAAATGAGACGAGGATTAATACGAGATAGTGAGTCGTAATCAAGGCCATATTTTTTCAGGCCGCCGACTTTATAATTTTCAATCAGCACATCGGCTTGCGCGATCAGCTTGATTAAAATTTCACGACCTTTATCCGTCGTGAAATCTAACGTGAGGGAACGCTTGTTTCGATTCGCGCAAAAAAAGTAGGCGGCGTCCTGAGCATCACCTTCTGTGTGCGATACAAAAGGTGGACCCCAGCTGCGCGTATCGTCACCGACTCCGGGGCGCTCTATCTTGATAACGTCGGCACCCAAATCCGCTAAATTTTGCGTAGACCACGGGCCCGCCAACACGCGCGAAAGATCGACAACTTTTATGTCATCCAGCGCACCGGCCATAGCAAGGCTCAGAAAAAAGCCTGAATGCCGGTCTGGGCGCGACCCAGTATCAGTGCGTGAATATCATGCGTACCTTCATACGTATTCACCACTTCAAGATTGACTACGTGACGAATAACGCCATACTCATCGCTAATCCCATTACCACCCAACATATCGCGCGCCATGCGAGCAATATCCAAAGCTTTACCGCATGAATTGCGTTTCATGATGGACGTAATTTCAACCGCTGCCGTACCTTCATCCCGCATACGACCGAGCCTCAAACATCCCTGCAATGACAGCGCGATGTCGGTTTGCATGTCGGCTAATTTTTTTTGTATGAGTTGATTCGCGGCTAACGGACGACCAAATTGTTTACGCTCCAACGTATAGTTGCGCGCGGTATGCCAACAAAACTCGGCTGCACCCAACGCACCCCATGAAATACCAAAGCGCGCGGCATCTAAACAGGTAAACGGACCTTTTAATCCACGGATTTCTGGGAACGCATTTTCTTCAGGAACAAACACTTGATCCATCACGATCTCACCGGTAGTGGATGCGCGCAAACCGACCTTGCCGTGAATCGCCGGTGTCGAGAGACCCTTCCATCCTTTTTCGAGAATGAAACCGCGAATTTTTCCCTCATCGTCTTTCGCCCACACTACAAATACCTGAGCTAACGGACTATTACTAATCCACATTTTCGAACCGGATAGGCTATAGCCACCATCCACTTTTTTCGCACGTGACTCCATGCCACCGGGATCAGATCCGTGATCTGGCTCAGTCAAGCCAAAACAACCTATCCACTCACCCGTAGCGAGCTTAGGCAAATATTTTTGCTTTTGTGCTTCGGTTCCAAATTCATAAATAGGCAGCATCACCAACGAGCTTTGCACACTCATCATCGAGCGAAAGCCAGAATCAACGCGTTCAATCTCACGTGCGATAAGCCCGTAGCTAACGTAATTTAATCCAGCGCCACCGTATTCAGCGGGGATAGTGGCTCCCAACATTCCCAGCTCACCCATCTCACGAAAAATAGAAGGATCAGTGCGCTCGTTACGAAATGCTTCGAGCACACGAGGCGTCAGCTTTTCTTGTGCATACACAGCCGCTGCATCGCGCACCATGCGCTCTTCTTCGGTTAACTGCTGATCGAGTAAGAAGGGATCTTCCCAATGAAAACTTGCTTTGCTCATGTCGTTAGCTTGTTTGTTTACTTCTCAGTTTTTAAAGTGGTAGGTGCGTAAACCTGATATCAACGTATCCGCGCCGCTAATTCACCAATGATGCCGCGTCTAAAAGCAAGCACGCACATGATGAAAATAAATCCTGTCACCATCGTGACCGATTCACCGATGGTGTTAAACCATTCTATGTGAGTGATCGACGCCAACCAGGTACCAAAATCACCAAGTTTATTTTCCAACGCAATGATGATAATGGCGCCGACCACAGGCCCCAGCAAGGTTCCCATACCACCCACTAACGTCATCAACACCACCAGACCTGACATCGACCAATGCACATCCGTTAAGGTACCAAAACCCAGCACGACAGCTTTAGTTGAACCCGCTAATCCCGCTAATGCAGCCGACAATACAAAGGCCAGTAACTTGTAGCGATCCGTGTCGTAGCCCAGTGAGATAGCACGCGGCTCATTCTCTTTTACTGCCTTTAGCACCTGACCAAACGGCGAATGAATGATACGAACTATCAGCAAGAAAGAGGCAATCACTATGCCCAACACCACGTAATACATAGTCAAATCATTTTTCAGATCGATACTACCTAACAGCGTTCCTCTAGGAATTGACTGCAAACCATCTTCACCGCCGGTAAACGGTGCTTGCAGAAATACGAAGAACAGCATCTGCGACAGCGCCATGGTAATCATGGTGAAGTAAATACCTTGTCGGCGAATC
>JBEGSP010000087.1:0-5127 GCA_041179845.1 Pseudomonadota bacterium | reverse complement strand
CCTGGTTTTACTTTTAAGCGTTATTAACATGGCTACTGCACAGAATTTACCTGCATCACTGCAGGGTCACTGGGCGGGAGTTTGGTATGTTGGAATGAGCAGCGGCAAGGTTAACTTACGTTTAGAAGCGAATGGCGCTGGACGTATCAGTTTTACTAATTTTGAAGAATTTAGTGATACTGACATCCCGATTAACAAGCTGTCTGTTGAGGGCGACACGGTAAAATTTTCAGTGCCAAGTAATGGGAATGCAGAATTCTCTATCAACCTAAAATTTAAGCAAGAGGCCAAGAGCTTAGACGGAGGTGGGAAATTCGATGGTGCCGGCGCAAAAATTGTTTTCAACAAAGCCGATTGAAACCACAATTTTTTTACCGTCGCTAGGAGTCACTACACTGAATTAAGTAATCTTCTTTGCGTGGTACAACTTGCCGTTCGGTGGGTCACACGACAAAAAGAACTGACCCACCAAAAAAATCAACTCAACACTGACTACATTTACTCGCTAGGTAAAGATTTAATATACTTTGCAAGCATCTTAACTTCTTCGTCTTTCAAGGTATTCTTGAAGCTAGGCATCGCGCCCTGACCTTTAATGATTGTATTGTAAACACCTGTCTCATCTAAGCTGGTACCGGCTAATTTCGGACCACCCTTACCGGCTTTCATACCAAACATTCCGTGGCACCAGCTGCAGCTGTTCGCAAAAATTTTCCTCGCTTCTTGGTTAGCCGCATCTTGCGGTTCTTCAGCAAAGGCCGTTGTACTCAGTAACGCTACTAACGCCAAACCCATCAAACTTTTTGCTGCATTAAATCTTTGCATCATACTTACTCCAAAATCTAACAACGACACGCCTCAGTATGGGCGCAGGCATTACTCCACAAAGCAAAAAGAGAAGCGGCAAGTTTTCACTTGCCGCTTCTCTCCACTCAGTATTACTTCAATGAGTAAACGATCAGCTGACCATTATCAGTCGGCATTTCGCTAAATGGTTTGCCAAACAGTGGGCCATAGTTACCGGCCACGTGGCTACCCCAACCAGTCACAACAGCAACGTACTGCTTGCCTTTAGCGGTGTAGCTAATCACGCCGCCGTGGTGGCCGAGACCATTGTTATGGCTCCAGAGCTCTTTACCTGTTTTTGCGTCCAAGGCTTGGAATACACCATCAGCACCTGGAACAAACAACAGATCACCCTTCGTTGACAACAACGATGCCAACACTGGGTATTTGTACTCTACGCGCCAAGCACTCTTACCAGTGATAGGATCACGCGCCTGAATCGTGCCGTAGGCTTGCTTACCTTTTGGATGAGTTGCAGTCCATGATGCGCCGAAATAGTTTTGGCCTGAGAAGTCTTTCGGACGCTCAGCTTTAACCACTTCCAGATCGAAACACCATTCCTGAGTCGCTTTGTACATCAGGCCAGTTTTTGGACTGTAGCTACCTGCGTTCCAGCTAATAGCGCCGTCAATCGCTGGGCACATATTAGGGAATTTACCTTCGGTGAAATCAACGCGACCAATCAGCTCACCCTTGTTGGATACGCCTTTGATGTAGTTGAATGTCTCACCAATCATGTAGGCATTTTCAACGTTGAGCTTGTTGCCACCACCGATATTGGCGCCATCGTAAACAAAGATCATGCCGCCTTTGTTTGGATGAACAACATAGTCTTTTCCGCCTTTGGAAATACGCATAAATTCACCGACAGCACTGTCAAAATCCCATGCGTCATGTGGCATTTCCTGGAAGTAGGACTTCAGCTTGCCTGTATCAGGATCGAGAACGATAACTGAGGAGGTGTACAGGTTGTCGCCTGGACGTGAACCTTCTGTTTTCCACTTAGCACCCGCGTAGTCATAGTCAGGCGCTGGATTCGCAGTACCCCACCAAACTGAATTGGTCTTAGGATCGTACTGACCTGTCATCCAACCGCCGCCGCCGCCCGTTTTCCAGGAATCATTGCCCCATGAATCACGTGAGCGCTGATCACCACCAATGGTGTCAAACTGCCAAACTGTATCGCCAGTTTCAGCATTCACAGCGAAGATAGGACCGCAGCAGCCAGACAACTCACCACCGTTTGAACCGATGATCACTTTGTCTTTTACGACCAGGGGAGCACCAGTAAATCCTTTGTTACCTTTTTCGACGGTCATAACCATCTTGTCCCAAACAGGCTTACCTGTTTTCATGTCCAAGGCGATCATACGGCCGTCAACTGTTCCCATGTAAACCTTGCCGTAAGCAACAGCGATACCGCGGTTGTACGGATTGTAGAAAGTACCCTCGCCACGCTCGTTGTCGAGCTTAGCCTGATAACTCCAGATAGGCTTACCGTTTGTGCCATCGAGCGCCCAGACTTTACCGCTGGCGGAGGTGTAGTACAGAACACCGTCAACTGCCAATGGGAAAGATTGAATGCCGCGCTTCGTTGCGTTTGGCGTGTGAATCCAAGATACGCCCAGACTCTTTACGTTAGACGTATTGATCTGATCAAGACCACTGTGATGGTAGCCATCAAATGACTGGTGATACATCAACCAGTTATTTGGATCGTTTTGCGCATTTAAAAGTTTGTTCCAGGTGACATCAGCAGTTGCTGAAGCCGCTCCGACCAGCATTAGGCTTGTAGCAAGTGCTTTGATTTTAAACTCTAGTCTCTTTGTCATTTTTATAGGCTCCTCTGTTTATATTGTGAAGGTGCTGTTCCTACTAGATGATGCGGCGATACTGATGCGACTTACTTTACTAACCATGATTAGCAAGCAAAGTGACGATACGTCCTAATGCAACTTATAACAAGAAATAATTTAAGCGAATTAACGATTAACCGGCTTTGAATTATAAATAGGGCAAGGAAATTTATAGCGATGCGCTAAGCTACGTCGCACTGCAAAAATATAGCTATGAAAAATTTTGCATTGCATCATTTATGCTGCTGTGCACAGTGACTATGAAGCAGATTTACTACGCAGTTTATGGCGCATCTAACCAGCCATGCGACTCTGGTTTGTGAATCAAACAGCTCACGATGGATGAATGACTCTGGATACATCACGCTAGTAGTAAAGGTAGTACTGAATCAACGCCCCGCTTCACAATCGGTACGCATAACATTGCCGGCACTTTCTTTCGTCCAGCTATCACCGTAGCGACCGAATACCATACGCAAAACGCCTTCAAGATTTTTGCGTTCAACGGGATCATTAAAAGAACGACTATCTAATTTAGCTAAAGCCTCGTCTTTTTTGATACCACTCTCGCGCCAAGACATAGCCTCTGAAGCAAATTTCCCAATGTCGGCACAGGTCATGCTGCCTAATGGATAAGGAGCTGCAAACGCACACGCGCTGAATCCTGCTAATGCGCCGAGTAAAACCGCTTTACGTATATAAATAGTCATTTTGTTTTATGATTGTTATTAATAGAAAAAATCAAATCTGTTTACATCTAGTGGAACCTCTGAAATAGTAGCTTACCATTTGGCGCTTTCGCTTAAAAAATTTAGCGACAAAAACTCAAATTAAATATAAATAAAAAATTACTGCCGACTTCACCATGTATTTAATAAAAATTATAAGCAGGCTCACCATCCTCTCATCGTTATCGATTGCAGTCATTCACAGCGCTCATGCGGATTCATTTAAAGATTGCCCTGAATGCCCTGAAATGATCGCACTCCCCGCAGGTAGTTTTGCGATGGGATCCGATACTGTCAATGAAGATGACGCTAACTGGCCCAAAAGAACCGTACAGATAAAAGCATTTGCAATAGGTAAATTCGAAGTCTTGCAAGACGAGTGGCAAGCCATCATGGGTAACCGTCCAGGTGGCTTCAAAGGTGAACGCTTACCGGTGGAACAAATTACCTGGAAGCTGGCGAAAGAATTTACACGCAAGCTAAGCGAAAAAACCGGTAAGAACTATCGCTTGGCGTCCGAAGCTGAGTGGGAGTACGCCGCACGCGCCGGCACTGAATCTGACTACTATTTTGGCAATGATATCGAGCGACTTCAAGAGCACGCTTGGTTCGATGAAAACTCGAATGAGACAACGCATACTGTTGGTCAGAAGTTACCGAATAAATTCGGCCTCTACGACATGTATGGCAATGTGGCGGAATGGACTGACGACTGCTGGAATAAAAGCTACAGCGGCGCGCCAACCGATGGCTCCGCTTGGGTGGCGGGTGACTGCTCTGTGCGCGTCGTGCGCGGCGGCTCGTGGTTCAACAAACCTCGCTCATTCAAATCCTCGACACGAATGAAATTCTCATCAGAGATTCGCTACAGCAGCCGCGGGCTAGGCTTACGAGTTGTGCGCGATGCGCCCTAGATAAACACGTTATAAGAGCGCGCATCGCGCACTCTTATTAGCTACGGTTGTTTGGCGCACGCTCGTCTTCATATTCGCCGTGATACCAAGTACCGCTGAATAATTTTCCTTCCGGCGTCAACATTTGACCGTGACCATGGGGGTGACCATCTTTCCAGGCACCTTCATACCAACTACCATCATCGTGTTTGTAATGGCCCTTACCGTTTTGCAGACTGTTTTTCCATTCGCCGGTATACACACCATCTTTACGTGTCAGCTTGCCTTGTCCTTCGGCCCAGCCATCAACCATCTGCCCCTCGTAGACACCGGTAATCTGGCCATCTAAAAACCAAATGAGTTTGCCTCTGCCGTTAGCAAAACCTTTTTTGCATGCTCCCGACCAATTGATACTCTCACCTTCCTGCGGAAAGATATTGGCCACCTTGCAACCCTCCGCGTCCTTGATCCACTGCACTTCATCAGCGTGCGCACTTCCAAAAAACAAAAAGAGCGCGCACACAAGTAATTTAGATTTAGATAGGATTGGCATAGTTAGCACTCCGAAAAAATAGTCCCATACATTTTGATATCGTAATGGTAATCAACAGACGAAGTTCATCTGAAACTCATCTGAAATTGAACTTTTAGATTATTCCCACATACCTACTGAAAATCAATATAGGGGTGACTTATTTAGTTTTGCAAACGATATTTCCCAAAGCGGCCACGGCTGAATTGGGCGCAATCGCAGTCCATGCCTCGGTCTCTGCTTCTTCACGGATTATCTGCCCCGCTGCTTTT
>JBEGSP010000086.1:0-3121 GCA_041179845.1 Pseudomonadota bacterium | reverse complement strand
CTGGACACGCACCGACGAACGAAGCCACCACATCAGTACCACCACTAATCGACGCCAGCATAAGATCAGCATGCACCTGCTGATAAATCCAATGAAAGGCTTCATCTGCCAGTGGTGAGCCGGTGGATCCGAGGCTACGTAATCGACTTAAATCAGCAATCTTGGCTGGTTCGATTCCGGCCTTCATGCAGTTGGCATAAAACGCCGCACCCACTCCCATAAATGTGAGTTGCATATCTTCTGCAAAACGCCACAAACGACTCATATCGGGATAACCCGGATTGCCGTCATAAATACAAATCGTCGATCCCACTAAGAGTGCTGTGATCTGCGCATTCCACATCACCCAGCCGGTGGTGGTGAACCACAAAAATCGATCGTCTTCGCCTAAATCAAGTGCTAAGGCATTACCCTTAACGGCTTCGACTAAGCTTCCTCCATGTCCATGCACAATCGGCTTGGGCATGCCGGTAGTGCCAGAGGAATAAAGAATCCATAACGGATGATCAGATGGCACTTGCTCGAAAATCATAGGCGATGCGTTAGCCGCCGGATGCGAAAATAATTCTTCCCACAACATCGCGCCATCGAGTTGCGCCGCTTCATTAAGATAAGGAAATAGAACCGTGTGCTGGAGCGTTTTAAGCTCGTCCTTGAGCGTAGCAACCACACCCATGCGATCAAACTCTTTGCCGCCATAACGATAACCATCAACGGCGATCAGTACCTTAGGCTCGATCTGTAAAAATCGATCCAATACACTCGAGGTACCCATGTCTGGCGAACACGATGACCAAATCGCACCAACACTCGCACACGCAAAAAATGCCACCACCGCTTCAGGTGTATTTGGAAGATACGCTGCTACTCGATCACCGGGCTGCACTCCCAAAGCGCGCAGCGTATTTGAAACTGCAGTAACGTGTTCACGTAGCTGCTGCCATGACAAACTGGTGCGCGCACGCGTTTCAGATTCGGCAATCACCGCCGGTTTGTTACCGCTGCCTTGATCAACATTAAAGCGAAACAACTGCTCTGCAAAATTGAGCCTAGCACCTTCAAACCATACAGCACCGGGCATAGCGCGATTCGCCAACACTTGCGTATAAGGTACCGAGCAAGGGATATCAAAATACTCCCAGATCGATGCCCAGAATTCATCGATATTCTCGACAGACCAATGCCATAATTCGTTGTAATTAGCAAAGTGCTTACCTTGCGCGGCCAGCCACTCTTGATAATGATTCATCCGGCTACGCGCAATGCGCTCAGGACTGGGCGTCCACAAGAGTGGATGCGGATCTGCCATGCTCATCTCCGTTTATTTTTATTCATTGACGGTGAATGATAAAGCAAAGACCCGCATCCAGTACCAACTCAGTACAGCTTACAAAAAAGCTGAATAATTTTTCTCAGTGCAGTCTATCTCCCTGCTCTTCGGTAGATTCAGCGTTAGTTTTTTTACTCTCGCGACTTGACGCTTCAGTCGGCTGTAAATCCAGTTGATTTTCGTAGAGTGATTGACCGGCAGCTTCTCTCGCCTCAGATAACGCCGCGCGGTCACGTGTTAGTCGATATAAAACGGCGAGTCCAGCGCTGACTGCACATACAACCGATACCGTATCAACAACAGTCCAACCCGCACGACGGATCGCATTGTCGACCGAGCGAATCTCGAGATTGTGCTGCACCGCTTCGACACCGGGTATCGCTTCTACCATTTCGAGCAAACGCGACTCTTCTTCAGCGTTGATATTGCCAGATAGGCTGATCGTTCCCTGACGAGCATTGATATGTACATCATCGAACTGAGGAATTTCGCGACTAAGGCGCGACCGAACGCGTGCTTCTAAGACATGGTCGTCAATCGGCTTTAGCGATTTAGGCGCCATGATGCGTCGCGCTTGCGCCTGCAAGCCGAGTAATCGGTTGTGAGCGTCTCTGACAAATCTATCCATTAATTTAGATGTTTTGTGAGTGGCATTACTCATCTTGTCTTGCAACTGCGATCTACGCCGACTTCCCTGAGAGGGGTCAACTACAAACATAGCCAAGGCCCCCACTGCCAGCCCTCCCAGCAGGAATAGCCAGGAATATTCTTCGCGCCGATTCTGATAGTCCATTTTTTTCTCCTCATCGAATGTGCTTCAACAGCGCCAGACAGCGTCTGGCCATCGCCTCTTTGACAGCTGCGATCACCGAAAGCTCAATCTTTCTTGAGAGTAAAATTCGCCAATATCGTTCGAAAGCCGAATTGAACTTCCTTTAACCGGCCAATTCGAAATGAATAAGACACGTGAATGGTCGTTAGATGAGAAAAATCACCCAATCCCTCTTGGTGCTGTCGCTCTGTTTGACGGCGCTCACGCCGCCTCCAGTGACTGCGCAAAGTCAGACTTGTCTCAACCATTTTGTGGATGGCAAAGCTCCGGTCTTTATTCGGGCTAGCTTGCAGACGCACACGGTAGCTCTGTGCTATGAAGCATTTGCCGTGATGCATTCAGGCGTTTCACGCACGCCTTTGTGGTCGGCCGAACATCTGACTCGCACCAGCCTCATACAAGCGCGTGAAATCAAACGCAAAGATGCCTTCCATGCGGATGAAAATATCCCGCCGGATCAGCGTGCTGAACTTTCAGACTACGCGCACTCGGGCTATGACCGCGGTCACATGTCACCCGCCGCCGATATGCCGTCAGAGGAATCGCAACATCAAAGCTTTTCGCTGGCGAATATCGTTCCACAAGACAGAGAACACAATCAAATACTCTGGTCTGCCATCGAAGGAGCTACCCGGCATCTAGTGAATCAACGCGGTGAGTTGTTTGTTATTACCGGGCCGGCTTTCGAGGGCGATCGCATTACCCGTATAAATGGGCGAGTATTCATACCTACGCATATTTTTAAAGCAGTCTACGATCCGATAAAAAAAGAAGGTGCGGCTTGGCTGTCACCTAATAGGGCGGGTAATGAGTACGAAGTCGTTTCATTGGCAGAGCTTGAAAAACGTATTGGCATCACTCTTTTTCCAACGGTGCCCGCCGATATAAAATCAAAGCGCATAAATCTGCCGGAACCACGAATTCGCTCGCGAAATAAATAATGGGAGATCAGCATGCCT
>JBEGSP010000085.1:0-3096 GCA_041179845.1 Pseudomonadota bacterium | reverse complement strand
GGGGTCTTGTCGCCTGAAGACTTGGCCGCGCGTGCTAAGACGAACGGGGTCGATGTTTGGGCGCTGACGGATCACGACGAATTAGACGGTATTTCGCAGGCGCGCGAGGCGGCTGCGAGTCTGGATTTGCATTTTGTGGCGGGTGTTGAAATCTCCATTACATGGGCGAATAAGACCATTCATATCGTTGGTTTAGGGATAGACGAGAATAATCCTGATCTAAAAGATGGTCTTGCTTCCGTGCGCGGCGGGCGCGAATCGCGTGGCCGTGATATCGCCGCACAACTTGAAGCCGTGGGTATACCCGGAGCGTTTGAGGGGGCATTGAAGTTAGCAGACAACCCTGAGCTGTTAGGCCGAACGCATTTCGCACGATTTTTGGTTGAGGCGGGTGTTCGGCCCACAGTTACCGAAGTGTTTAAGAGTTTTTTGGTTGAAGGAAAGCCCGGCTTTGTGCCTCATCGTTGGGCCAGCTTGGAGCAATCGGTACGCTGGATACGATCGGCAGGCGGTCGTGCGGTGATTGCGCATCCGGGTCGTTATGGATTTGATGATCTTCAGCTAAATGTCTTTGTTGAACAATTTCGCGCGCTGGGTGGTGAAGGGATAGAGGTTGTCACAGGCAGCCATCATCCTGCTCAATACGATGAGTACGCCGCTTTCGCGCGTAAAACCGGCCTGTTGGCCTCGCGTGGGTCGGATTTTCATGGACCGACTGAATCACGCTTTGATTTAGGCAGTTTGCCGCCTTTGCCGCCAGGCTTAACGCCGGTGTGGCACGACTGGGCAATCTAACTTTTTGGCTGACTTGAAATTGCAAGCTGGCACCCCCATATCTGAAGCTATTCGTGTTGCGGCCTTTTTTCGGCAGCTCGGATAAACTTTGGAGCGTCTTTTTACTGTCTGGTTCACCAGGGAGATTAATCAATGAAACGAATTCTGTTGTTCGTACTGACGAATGTGGCGGTGATTGCTGTCCTGTCGATTGTGTTGTCGGTGCTGGGTGTCGATCGGTTTTTATCGGCCCAAGGACTAAACGTTGGCATGTTGATGGTGTTTTCACTCGTGGTTGGCTTTACCGGCGCTATTTTTTCTTTGTTGATCAGTAAGCCTATGGCGAAGTGGTCAACTGGCGCACAAGTTATCGAGCATCCAGCCAACTCTACCGAGCAATGGTTGCTAGATACTGTGCATCGATTGGCGGCGAACGCGGGCATTGGTCGCCCTGAAGTCGCCGTGTACGAAGGCGAGCCGAATGCGTTTGCTACGGGAGCAAATCGTGATGATGCGCTGGTCGCGGTATCGACCGGACTATTGCAGAACATGACGCGCGAAGAACTCGAAGCCGTGTTGGGGCATGAGGTGGCGCATATTGCGAATGGCGATATGGTGACGATGACCTTGCTGCAAGGCGTGGTGAATACCTTTGTTGTGTTCCTATCACGCGTAGTGGGTTACATGGTGGATCGTGCACTGTCTAAAAACAGTAATGAGTCCGTTGGTATTGGCTACACGATTACCGTCATCGTGTGTCAGATTGTGTTTGGTTTGCTGGCCTCAATGATTGTGGCTTGGTTTTCACGTCAGCGCGAGTTTCGTGCAGATGCGGGTTCAGCGCGACTGTTGGGGAATAATCGTCCCATGATTAACGCGTTGATGCGCTTAGGTCAGATGCATACAGCAGCATTACCTCAATCGGTTGCATCACTAGGTATTAACAAGTCAGAAGGAGTCATGGAGTTATTTTCCAGTCACCCACCGATAGAGCAACGCATTGCAGCGTTGCAGCAGGCCTGATACAGTCGCACCTTGTTGAATTTCCGGCGACAGTCATTGACTGTCGCCGTTTGCTTTCATGAGCCAGTACTTTCAAATACACCCAGAAAACCCTCAGCTTAGGCTGGTGCGTCAGGCCGTGCAAATTGTGGGTGCGGGCGGTCTGGTTGCCTTGCCTACGGATTCTAGCTATGCCTTGGTTTGTCACTTGGACGACAAGGCGGCGGTTGAGCGTATGCGGCAGATTCGTGGCGTGGATGATCGTCATCATCTCACGTTGTTGTGTCGCGATTTGTCAGAGATTGCCAATTACGCAAAAGTCGACAACCGCCAGTATCGATTGCTGAAAGCTGCCACTCCGGGTCCCTACACGTTCATTTTGGAAGCGAGTAAAGAGGTGCCACGCAGGCTCTCGCATCCGTCACGAAAAACGATCGGTCTGCGGGTTCCTGAAAACATCATCGCTCAGGCGCTGCTTGAAGAGCTCGGCCAAGCCTTGATTGGCACCACATTGATTTTGCCGGGAAGCGATGATCCTTTGAATGACGCCGCCGATATACGCAGCCAGCTAGAAAAACATATCGAGTTAGTAATAGATGGGGGTAGTTGCAGTTTGCTGCCCACCACGGTGGTTGACCTGACGGGTGATGCGCCGCTGGTGCTGCGTCAGGGTCGGGGAGACACAGGCTTGTTTCATTGATTGCCATGTTTCACATAGTCACTCTGATAAAATCGCTGCAATGAATGAGATTATCCAGACCATTGCGGTCTATGCCTTACCCGTATTATTCGCCATTACCCTGCATGAGGCCGCACACGCCTACGCTGCGAAATATTTTGGCGATCTGACGGCGTATTCGCAGGGTCGCATGAGTCTAAATCCAACCAAGCATATCGATCTGTTTGGCACCATACTTATTCCTTTGATGCTGGCGCTAGTAGGAAGTCCCTTTTTGTTTGGTTATGCCAAGCCGGTGCCGATTGATTTTTCGCTGCTACGAAAGCCCAAAAAGGATATGGCGTGGGTTGCCTTAGCAGGTCCTATGGCCAATTTTTTGATGGGCCTGATGTGGATGGCATTATTTTTTGTGTTGGATGCCGCGGATATCGATGAAGCGTATTTTTATGAAGTTGCACGAGCGGGTGTAAAAATTAATTTGATTTTGTTCGCGTTTAATTTATTTCCCCTGCCGCCGTTAGATGGTGGGCGCATTCTGACCAGCCTGCTACCGAATCGCTATGCTTTTCGTTTTGCGCGTATTGAGCCGTATGGATTTTTCATCATGATTGGCTTGATGCTGTTAAATCTACTGAATTACT
>JBEGSP010000084.1:0-2562 GCA_041179845.1 Pseudomonadota bacterium | reverse complement strand
CACCATCGACCAACCAACCAATCATGCCGATATCGGCCCAACTCAAGGTAGGGTAATTAAAAATGCTGGAGTACTTTGCTTTGCCAGACAACAGATCGAGCGTCATCTGATCACGCGACACGCCCAAGGTTTCAGCGGCGCTGTAGAGATAGAGACCGTGTCCTGCTTCGTCTTGAATTTTCGCTAAGAGAATCGTCTTGCGTTTAAGTGTAGGCGCTCGCGTCACCCAATTCCCTTCAGGGAGCTGACCCACAATCTCGGAATGTGCGTGCTGAGAAATTTGCCGAATTAAGGTTTTACGATAACCTTCCGTCATCCAATCTCGGGGTTCGACTTTGATGTCAGCATCAATGCGTTGCTGAAAGGCCTGCTCTTCAGGACTCAGTTCCTCGACTGGGCGCAAGTTAGCGACGCCGGTATCGACCATTTGTGCATACATAGCAGGGGCTCCTTCCCTAATGATAGCTTAGCCGTTATGATACGCTAAAAGCTAATTTTTGAGAAAAACTGTATCGTTTAGCAGAATGTCATCTACCCCGCAAAATTCACTTTCATCACCCGCCCTAGCCCGTTGGATAGCGCACAGCCTGCGCCAAAACCCGCCCCGAGCGAAATCCCTAGTGATGACGGTCTTTGGAGACAGCATCGCTCCTCGGGGCGGCAGTGTCTGGTTAGGGAGTTTGATCGCTTTGCTAGCGCAGTTCGGCATTAGCGAACGACTGGTACGCACTGCCGTTTACCGATTGACCGACGAGGGCTGGTTAGAAGCAGTTCGGGAAGGTCGACGCAGTCAATACCGACTTAGCGCTCAAGGGGAAAAACGTTTTTTGCGCGCGCATCAGCGTGTTTATGCGTCGCCGCTAACACAATGGGATAGCCGCTGGAACTTAGTGTATGTGCTGGCGAATGCCACTAGCGCGCAAAAATTACTACTGAAAAAAGAATTGGTCTGGGAAGGCTTCGCTGCGATCGCACCCTCACTTTTTGCTTATCCCGGCGAAAAAACTGAAGCGCTGAACGAGCTACTGCAACGCACACGAACCAGCAAAATCGTCAGTGTTCTATCAGCGACAGATGCCGGACTAACGAATGCTTTGCCGCTATCGGCGCAGGTATCGACCGCTTGGCCGTTGAAAGAAGCGCGCTTATCGTACAAAAAATTTCTATCGCGGTTCGAGAGTTTGCAGCAATTACTCGCCGCAGAAAAAGGGATACCACCGGATCAAGCTTTTGTGTTGCGTACGCTCTTAATACATGACTATCGACGCGCGCTACTCACTGACCCCAATCTGCCAAATGAACTACTCGGTGCAGAATGGCCGGGGCAGCATGCGTATACTTTATCGCAGGCGATCTACAAAAAAATTGAAAAAGCTGCAGATAAACAGGTGGCGACTATCCTCTCGCTAGAACAGCAGGATGTGCCACCGATAGCTGGACGATTTACGCAGCGATTTCGTTAAAGCTCATTGTGAGTCGCTACTGGTGCAGTGACATCCACAAATTAATTAAACCAGCAGTTCAATTTAACTCAACTCAGCAACCATTTCAATTTCAACGCAAGCCCCTAAAGGAATCTGCGCAACACCAAATGCCGAGCGTGCGTGTCGACCTGCATCACCAAACACCTCTGCCAGTAACTCAGATGCGCCGTTAGTAACCAAATGATGCTCAGTAAAATCCGGCGACGAATTGACCAAGCTAACCAGCTTAACGATGCGCTTAACCTTAGATAAATCACCACCGCACGCATCTTTCAGCGTCGCCATCAGGTCAATCGCGATGGACCGTGCAGCCTGCTTACCCTCGTCCGTAGTCATGTTGCGACCAAACTGTCCGACCCATGGCTTGCCATCTTTTTTTGCAATATGGCCCGATATATAAAGGGTATTGCCGGTGCGGACGTACATGACATAAGCGGCGGCCGGAGTGGCCACGGCTGGCAGAGTGATATTTAGCGCAGCAAGTTTTTGATCAATCGACATGGCAAGCCCCAATAGAAAAATAGGCGCTGATTTTACCTCGCCCCCTCTTGAAATCAGCCAAGTCACCCCAAGATAGTTGGTAATTATGTAAATTTCCAACTAATTTTGTTAACAGAGGACACCATGGGCGCTTCCGACAAACAAGTGATGGGCTTTCAGGCCGAAGTCAAACAGCTGTTGCAGCTGATGATTCATTCGCTGTACTCAAACAAAGAAATTTTTCTGCGCGAGCTAGTCTCTAACGCATCCGATGCTTCCGACAAGTTGCGCTTTGAAGCGATTAACAACGCGGCACGGTTTGAAGGTGACAGCGAGCTGGCCATTCACATTGAATTTGACAAAGCTGCTCGCACCATCAGCATCAGCGACAACGGCATAGGCTTGTCGCAAGCAGAAGCCGTTGAACATTTAGGCACGATCGCCAAATCAGGTACCAAAGAATTTTTCTCCCGACTCTCCGGCGATCAACAAAAAGACGCCGCCATGATTGGTCAGTTTGGCGTAGGTTTCTACTCCGGTTTTATTGTTGCTAACAAAATCACCGTCGAATCACGTCGCGCTGGTTTGCCTGCCGAAC
>JBEGSP010000083.1:0-3046 GCA_041179845.1 Pseudomonadota bacterium | reverse complement strand
CCATGGTCATACCTTCATCAGCAAGTCCTTCAATAACACGCAACACTTCTCCAGTTAACTGCGGGTCAAGGGCTGAGGTCACTTCGTCGAAGAGCACAACTTTGGGCTGCATTGCAAGCGAGCGTGCAATCGCTGCACGTTGCTGCTGGCCACCTGACAACTGTTCTGGATAGGAGTCAAACTTCTCTGCAAGACCCACCTGAGTAAGACACTTTTTAGCCAGTTCGGCAGCCTCTGATTTACTTATTTTTTTAACGCTTTGAGGTGCAAGCATGATGTTCTCCCCAATCGTCAAGTGAGGAAACAAGTTGTAACTCTGGAAAACAATACCAACGTCTAATCGGAGTTCTCTGAGTTTTAAATCAGGACTAGTTAGCACGTGTCCGCAAACTTCAATATAGCCCTTGTCCACTTTTTCGAGTCGATCTATACAGCGTAGTGCCGTGCTTTTTCCAGAACCCGACTTCCCAATCAAGACAGTTACCTCTCCGCGCTTCACACTAAAGCTAACGCCCTTGAGTACTTGGTTATCTCCAAAACTTTTGTAAACGTCGCGGAGTTCAACGATGTCGTGTGCCTGCGATTCCACTTGTGTTGCAGAGTTGTTATGCATGGGGAATTCCTCCAAAATTAATGTTCAAGCACTGCGCACACCACGTGCCATACGCTTTTCAAGTCTTTGACTCAAGACTGACAACGGGTAACACAGCGCAAAGTAGATCAGTGCCACTACAGTGAAAGTAACAAATGGCTGAAACGTAGAGTTGTTAATCAATTGCCCCGCACGCGTCAGATCAACGAAGCTAACCGCGGAAGCAAGAGATGTGTTCTTAACAATTTGCACCATGAAGCCTACTGTTCCTGGTATTGCATTACGAACCGCCTGAGGGATGATGACTTTGAACATCCGCTGCGTACTTGAAAGTGCTAAGCATTCCGCAGCCTCCCATTGCGCATTCGGCACGGCTTGGATAGCGCCACGCCAGAACTCTCCAAAGTACGCGCCCACCCAAACAGTCATTGACAAGGTAGCCGCCATTAATGGCGAAACTTGGATACCCAGAGCTGGTAACCCAAAATACCCTGCAAACATAATCACCAATAGCGGAACACCTTGAACCAATTGAATGTAGGCCCATGCGATTCCACGCACTAGCGCAAGCTGAGAAACACGGCACAGTGCAATCAATAGTCCCATTAGTGCCCCGCCAAAAAATGCACAAGCAGACAATGCGATCGTCCAAATCGCGCCCTCTAAGAGGAATTGGAGGTGGGTCAACCCAAAAGTTGGCATTTGTCGTCTCCTTAAATAGATGTGCCTAAACGGCGACGACGAGGGAAAATGACTAGCGCAATCAACCAAAAGGCAAATCGCATAATCAGTGCTAGTCCAAAGTAGATAGCACCGATCGTGATGTATGTTTCCATCGGGCGGAACGAAATTCCCTGGATGTAATTTGCGTTACCTGTGAGTTCCGAAACTGAAATCTGGGATGTAATTGACGATGCCAACATCAACAAGATGAACTGGCTGGTTAGCGAGGGATAGACCCTCTCAATGGCTGGTCGAAGTACTACGTGCCAATAAACTTGTGCTCTCGATAAGCCAAGGCATTCAGCGGCCTCCCATTGCCCCGCATGGACAGTGTTAAAGCCAGCTCGCATGATTTCACCTGAATACGCTCCGACGTTAATAGTCAATGAAATTAGTGCAACAGTAAATGCACTGAGCGTGACACCAATCGAAGACAGTCCAAAAAACACAAGGAAAATTTGAACAAGAAATGGGGTATTTCTAATTGCTTCCACGTATCCAGCACAAAGAGCAGAAATCCAACGCATGTTCGAATTTCGACCGATTGCGCAGAGCGTGCCAATGACAAAACCCATAAGGGTCGCAACCGCTGCCAGTCTCAACGTCACTAGGGCGCCATCAAGAAGCAAAGGCCAGTTTTCAAGAATGGGGGCAAATACTAGAGTCAAAATATTCCCTTCGCATCACCCTCAGCTCGTAGTGACGAGCGTTGGGGGATGACGTATTTCGAGTTAACGACTACTTTTATTTTTTAATTACTTTAGAAACTCAGCAGGCACATCGATCTCGTGGTACTGCTTGTAAATGGCGTTTAACTTGCCGTTCTTAGCGTTGGTGCTGATCCACTCGTTCAGCTTAGCCATCAGCGCGGCCTCGCCTTTCTTAACACCCATAGCAATTGGGAATTGCTTAATCACCAACTTCGCCTCAAAAGACTTGCTGCCGATGCGTTGATTGATTGTTCTCATCTGGGGGTCGCCGAGTCCCAAATACGTAGCTTGGCCTGATACGGCAGCTGTGATCGCAGTCGCATCGTCATCGAAGCGAACGACAGTAAATCCAAGTGCTGATGCTTTTGGAGTCAACTCAACGTCCTGCATAGTTGTTCGCACAACAGCAATAGATTTACCTTTAAGGTCAGACCAATCTTTTACGCTAGGGTCTTTAGACGAACCAATAATCGTTGTTCGGATAAATGAATATGGCTTAGTGAAGTCAATCACCTTAGCACGCTCCTCTGTAACTGAAAGCGATGAGATAACCACATCAGCCTTATCTGTATTCAGATTAGGAATGCGTGTTGGACCAGTTGTATTGACAAATTCGAGCTCAACACCCCAGTCAGCGGCTAAAGCTCGAGCGACTTCAACATCAGAGCCAGTCGGTTTCATAGATCCGTCAAGCATGCCGAACGGGGCAATACCCATATCCGTTGCTACTCGGATCTTTTTGCGCGTCATGACGTTAGAAAGGACATCAGCACTGGCTGGTACTGCAACAGCCATGCAAAGTACCGAAAGCAATGCGCTTAGGTGGCGGCGATTAATCTTCATCGAGTTGTCTCCTTGTTTTACGGTCATGCGACCTGATAAATTGACTCACATAAGGAATTTGATCTGATGGACAGTTACGGACAAACTGCTTAGACGCATCAGGGTTATCCCTCACCCTACCTATAAGCCTTTGCTCAGAGGAAGTGGACGAAGTCTATACCGGTCCTAGCTGATATAA
>JBEGSP010000082.1:0-3660 GCA_041179845.1 Pseudomonadota bacterium | reverse complement strand
GATATCGCTTATGCCGTGCCTCTGACGGCGATTGCCGCTTTCGGGCACTGGTGGTTAGGTTCTATCAATTGGGAACTATTAGTCACCCTGCTACTCGGCTCAGTACCAGGCATCACGCTAGGTTCACTGGTTGCACGCTCAGTGCCTGAAAAATTTTTACGCGGATTGCTTGCCGCTACGCTGACCGGTGTAGCCGCAAAGTTAGTGCTGTAAACGGATTAACTCAAGGACACGCTCATGTATCGCTACGACCAATACGACCATCAGATCGTTAAGGAACGCGTCGCACAATTCAAAAGCCAGGTTGAACGTCGCCTGAGTGGAGAGTTAAGCGAAGATGAATTCCGCCCTCTCAGATTACAAAATGGCCTCTACCTTCAGCGTCATGCTTATATGCTGCGGGTAGCGATACCTTATGGATTGCTGTCGTCAACGCAGATGCGCAAGCTAGGACATATCGCACGCGCCTATGATCGTGGCTATGGTCATTTCACGACACGCCAAAATATTCAATACAACTGGATAGAGCTCGAGCAAACACCGGAAATTTTGGCTGAGTTAGCATCTGTTGAAATGCACGCCATCCAAACATCGGGCAACTGCATACGTAACATCACTTCAGATCAATTCTGTGGAGTGGCTGCCGATGAATTGGCTGATCCACGACCTTACATAGAAATTCTGCGTCAATGGAGTACGTTTCATCCTGAGTTCGCTTACCTGCCACGCAAATTCAAAATCGCAGTGAATGCAGCAGCTGAAGATCGCGCCGCAGTGCAGGTGCACGACATTGGACTCAACCTAATTAAAAATGCCTCAGGAGAATTAGGATTTCAGGTGCTGGTAGGTGGTGGATTAGGACGCACCCCGATTATTGGCAGCGTAGTTCGTGAATTTCTACCGTGGGAACATCTACTAACGTATATCGAAGCCGTAATGCGCGTCTATAACCAATACGGCCGTCGCGATAACAAATATAAAGCACGTATAAAAATCTTACTCAAAGCTCTAGGCGTCGAAGAATTTACACGTCAAGTTGAAGCCGAGTGGCTGCTTATCAAGGACAGTCCCAGCACCATCACGCAAGAAGAATTGAATCGCGCCAGCAGCTACTTCGCGCCACCTGCTTACGAAAATTTACCGACCGACGAAAGCGCATTGCAAACGCTACGCTCATCCAATAAAGCATTCTCTAATTGGGTGCAGCGCAATGTTCGCCCACACAAAGTGAACGGCTATGCAATCGTTACCGTATCGTTGAAAAAAACCGGTGTTCCACCGGGTGATGCGACGGCGGACCAAATCGATTTCGTTGCTGATCTGGCTGAGCGCTACAGCTTTGCTGAATTGCGTGTCACGCATGAACAAAACCTCGTACTCGCCGATGTGAAGCAATCAGATTTATTTACGTTATGGGAAGAACTCAAAGCCCACGGATTGGCCACTCCTAACATTGGCCTGCTGACCGATATTATTTGCTGCCCCGGCGGCGATTTTTGCTCGCTCGCGAATGCTAAATCGATTCCGATTGCTCAAGCTATCGCAGAGCGTTTTGATAGCTTAGATTTTCAGCATGACATCGGTGAAATCGAACTGAATATTTCTGGTTGCATTAACGCTTGTGGTCACCATCATGTAGGCACGATAGGTATTCTTGGCGTCGATAAGGATGGGTCGGAGTGGTATCAAGTTTCCATCGGTGGCGCGCAAGGCAATCACAGCGCTATTGGTAAGATTATTGGCCCGTCGTTCGCCGCCGGACAAATGCCCGAAGTGATCGGTCGCCTGCTGGAAGTCTATGTACGCGATCGCATCGAAGAAGAGCGCTTTATTGATACGGTTAACCGAATCGGTATTGATCCATTCAAAGATCATGTGTACGCAACACCGATTAGACACGGTGCGTTTGTAGCAGGAGAAGATGCTCATGCGTAAAATTATTAAAGACAAAACCATCGTTACTGATGACTGGATGCTACTGAAACTCGCCGAAGGCGAAACAGCGGAATCAGTGAAGGTACCTGATGGTAAACAGATTGTTCCACTGAATGTCTGGTTAGCGCAAAAAACACCCTTGCAAGCACGTAGCGATATCGGTGTGTGGATCGCTAGTGATGAACGTGCTGATGTATTGGGCGATGCAGTAAAAACATTACCGCTGATTGCCGTTGATTTCCCTAACTTCGCCGATGGCCGTGGTTACTCGATCGCCTATCAGCTGCGCGCACGCCAGGGTTTTGAAGGTGAGCTGCGTGCTATCGGTGATGTGTTGCGCGATCAATTGTTTTATATGCAGCGCGTAGGCTTTAATGCCTTCGCAACACGCCCCGATAGGAGTATCGAGGATGCACTAAAAGGCTTAACGGATTTTTCCGATACCTATCAAACATCATGGGATCAAAAAACACCTCTGTTTCGCCGTGTGTCACGCCCTGCCGCTGAGGAAACCCTATGAGCACGGCGAATTACGATCAGGTTCTGGCCGCAACTCGCGCGACGCTTGAGCGTATCGCGACTGACTTTGCACCTGCGGTCTTTGCATCCAGCCTGGCAGCTGAAGACATGGTGCTGACTGATCTGATATTGAGAGCTAAGCTGCCGATAAAAATTTTCACACTAGAGACAGGTCGCCTGCACGCAGAAACTTTAGGTGTGCTGGATGCGATACGCAGTACCTATGGCGTCGACCTAGCGCAATACAAACCTGAGCCTACAGCGCTTGAAACGTATGTGCGTGAAAATGGATTGAATGCTTTTTACGATAGCGTAGAAATGCGTAAAGAATGCTGCCGCATCCGTAAAGTTGAGCCACTCAACCGTGCACTGGCAGGAAATAAAGCCTGGATTACCGGACAACGCCGCGCGCAATCCACCACACGCAGTGAACTGGCGGTGCAAGAAGATGATGCCGCACACGCGATGCAAAAATTTAACCCGCTCACCGATTGGACTGAAGAACACGTCTGGCACTACATCCGCAGTAATGAGGTGCCCTACAATCCGCTGCACGACAAAGGCTATCCCTCTATAGGTTGCGAACCCTGCACGCGCGCCATACAACCCGGCGAAGATATACGCGCTGGTCGCTGGTGGTGGGAATCCCCTGACACCAAAGAATGTGGGTTGCACGTCGTTGACGGCAAACTCATCAGAATCAAACCCGCTATGAACGAGACACCAACACCATGAATACCCCCGCTGAAAAAATCGTCATTGATGCTGCCAGCAATCGCCATCTGGATTGGCTGGAATCTGAAGCTATTCACATCATGCGTGAAGTGGCAGCTGAATGTACTAATCCCGCATTACTTTTTTCGGGTGGTAAAGATTCCGTCGTTTTGCTTCGCATCGCCGAAAAAGCTTTTCGTCCAGGTAAATTTCCTTTTCCTTTAGTACATATCGATACGGGTCATAATTTTGAAGAGGTGATTCAATTCCGTGATCATCGCGTAGCTGAGCTTGGCGAACGACTGATTGTTGGCTCTGTTGAAGATTCGATTAAACGTGGCACGGTTCGCTTGCGTAATCCGCAAACAGATTCGCGTAATGCAGCTCAAGCGGTGACATTACTTGAAACGATAGCGCAGCATAAGTTTGATGCCTGCATTGGTGGCGCTCGTCGTGATGAAGAAAAAGCACGCGCCAAAGAACGTATCTTTT
>JBEGSP010000081.1:0-13822 GCA_041179845.1 Pseudomonadota bacterium | reverse complement strand
TGGTGAGTGAGACGGGAACGGCTGTCATGCTACTTTCATTAACGCGAGTGCCGCTGAAAGTGAGTGAGAGAGTTCGAGTAGAAAAATTCACATTAGCTTCAACTTCTCCAACGATGACTTGTGATTCCAAATTTTTGTCATAGGTAAACCAGCCATGCAAACTACCTGTGTAACGCACAACTCCGGAGCTGGGTAGGGTGCCGACATCGGTGGTATCACCAAAAGCGACAAAGCCACGGCGCATTTTGTTGTGTTCGTTGTTTCCATTCCATTCAGTGATCAGCACGCTGTCTTGCGTGACCCAACTACCGAGGTTGGCGCTGGCATAACTCCACTGGTGATAATCGCGATACCCCTTAAATCCAGGGTAAGGAACGCCGATGCCATCGGCCGTAGGTAACAAAATCAGTCGCCCATTGGTATCGATACCGTATCCGGCTTGCACCGCGCCATCAGCGTGCAGTCGTGTGGCCCATAGATTGTCGGGATTGCTGCCGCCGGTGCGCCAGTTACCTGCTTGCGTATGCACGCCATCAGTCTCGCTAGCAGGACAATTCGGAGCGCTTGCTGGGCAGCGTATTGGTTCGTTGCGCGGGAAATAAATATTGTTGGCGTAGTTGGCTTGGGTCGCGGCCGCACCTACTTTTGCATAGTCATAAAAATTTATATCGGTAGGCGGCGGCAGTGCAAATAGCGTGGCGATACCTGCGCTGTTGAGTTGCACGCGACCCTGATTTTTTTCAAAGGTCTCGATAATGAGTGGCCGCTCGCTGATGCCATCCCATGACAGCCCTAGTCTCGATAGCAGGAGTGTGATCGTTGCGGTTTGGCCGCTGGCGTCACGCTTAACGCGTAAATCAGCCAGACCGCCAGTCGCCGGTTGCAAGCCATAAGCGCTGCCCGGTGCTGGGTTGGGCTGCATCAAATCATTGGCTGAAATGGCATAGGTCTGCACGCCGGAAGTGGTGACGGCAATCCCGTTATCGAGGCGAATGATGCTGTCGCCGCTGCATTGCATTCCTGCCTCAGGACAGCCCACGCTAGTGCCGGCACTTTGCGCAGTAGCCCGACCGCTATCGCTACTGCTGCCGCCACAACTGGCCAGCAGCGTTGCCAATGCCAGTGTGAGGACTGGTAGTGCACGTGCACTGCGGTACGACCTGATATTCCCCATGACGTCTCCCTAAAAATTAGTCCGCTCCGGTGGCTGGCGCCGGAAAGACGTGACCATAGGTGATCCATCCCAGAGGCTTTTTGAGGTCGGACAAGCGTTCTTGGGAGCGCGGCCCGGGTCTGACTACTCTTTACGAAATGACAAGCTGCTAGCGATCAACCCCTGTTTGTGTCTATTTAGCTTGACACAAACAAGTGACAGCTTTAAGTTACACCGATACCGTGGACTTAGAGTCCTCAATCGTCCCAAATCGCACCAAACCGCCAGACGGAGACAGCATGGATAACACTCAACGCATAGAAGCGGCACTCGAAGCGGCAGTCGCTGCTCAAGAGGGCCCGGACGGTCCGCCCAGATTAGCGGCGGCGATCCGTCATTCTGTGTTTCCCGGTGGCGCGCGGATTCGCCCGCATCTGACATTGGCGGTCGCGCAGGCGTGTGGCGCGGATGATTTAACGATTGCAGCAGCAGCAGGCGCGGCGATTGAGCTGATGCATTGCGCTTCGCTGGTTCACGACGATTTACCTTGTTTTGATAATGCGGCGACCCGACGCGGTCGTCCTTCGGTATTTGCTGCTTATGGTGAGCGTTTGGCCGTGTTGGCAGGTGATGCGTTGATTGTTTCGGCGTATCAGAGCTTAGCTGTTGCTGCGAGCGCCAAACCAGAACGTTTAGGTCCACTAGTAGCTACCCTCTCAGCAGGTGTTGCAGCGCCGAGCGGTATCGTGGCGGGACAAGCGTGGGAGTGCGAACCGCGGGTGGCACTGACTGAATATCAACGCGCTAAAACCGGCGCATTGTTTGTCGCCGCCACTGTTTCAGGTGCGCATGCCGCCGGTGTAGCAGCAGGACCTTGGCGGGCGTTGGGCGAATGGTTGGGCGAGGCTTATCAGGTAGCCGATGACATTCGCGATGTGGCGTTAGATGCGGAGTCGCTGGGCAAGCCTCAGGGTCAAGACGCAACGCATGGTCGCCCTAGTTCAGCGGCTGAACTAGGTTTGTCGGGAGCGATTCAATATTTCGATCAACTCATCGCGTATGCCAGCGCATCAATCCCTAGTTGCCGCGGTTCTGCGCAGTTGCGCACGCTGGTGAGGCAAGAATCGAAACGCTTAGTTCCAGTTGAGCTCACACGTCGGGTTGCGCCGAGTGTGACGCGGGTCTCGGCATAACGTAATGGCGGCCGCTACGCTGTCGTTCACGGATTGGTTGCTGGGTTGGCGTGACCGGTTGCTCTCTAGCCCCGCATTTCATCGGGCGGCCTCAGGCTTTGCGCTCACGCGTCCGATCGCGCATCGTCATGCGCGTGAGGTATTCGATTTGGTCGCGGGCTTTGTCTACTCGCAGGTGTTGGCGGCTTGCGTAAAGCTGGATTTATTCAAAACACTCTCACGCGGTCCGCAAAGTTTGTCGGTGTTAGCGCATCAGTTTGGTATGACGCGTGAAGCGGCAGAACGTCTGCTGACTGCAGCGCAATCACTCAGGTTAGTTGAGAAGCGTGGCCTTGATGCACAAGGCGACACACGCTATGGCTTAGGTATGTTGGGCGCACCCTTGGTCGACAACGAAGCAGTGATTGCTATGGTTGAACACCATGCGGTGTTGTATGCCGATCTGGCCGATCCTTTGTCGTTGTTGCGCGGGATTGGACCACCGCCTTCGCTCTCAGAGTATTACCCCTACACCGCCGATTCGGCGCTCACTGGTGCGGCTGAAATCGCACCGGAAAAAGTGGCGAGTTACTCGCGCTTGATGTCGGCTTCGCAGCCCTTAGTAGCAGCCGAAATTTTAGATGCGTTTTCATTTAGCGGGCACCGTCATTTGCTGGATGTAGGTGGTGGCGAGGGACGTTTTTTAGTGAGCGTCGCCGAGCGTCATCCGCATTTAAAAATGAGTCTGTTTGATTTGCCACCTGTGGCAGCGAATGCGCAGCAGCGTTTTCAAAACGCGGGCATTAGCAACCGAGCGCAAGCCCATGGCGGTAACTTTTTGGCCGACACGCTGCCGACGGGTGCAGATATCGCTTCGTTAGTTCGCGTTATTCACGATCATGACGACGAACGTGCGAGCACGATTCTGAGTTCGATACGCCGTGCCTTGCCTACAGGTGGAACGCTGGTGCTGGCCGAGCCTATGTCGGGCACACCCGGCGCTGAAGCGATGGGTGATGCGTATTTTGGCTTCTATTTATTAGCGATGGGTCGCGGTCAGGCGCGCACTGCCGAGCAACTGAGCGATCTGCTGAGAAAAGCGGGTTTCGGAAAAATCCGACTACTGCCCACCCGTATCCCGCTCCAAGTGCGCATGTTAGTGGCCGAAGCGGTCTGAGGCGTTCTGAGCTCGACCACGTCGCTGGAGTCTGGCGACGGTCTTGAAATCCCAAAACACTCAAAAATATAAAAAAAGCAATCACTTGCACTGACTGCCCATCGCAGTGACAGGGTTATATGTAATTATTACTTGACAGTATGTCGCGTCAGCTTAGAATGACACATCACCCTGAAAAGGGCACGGGTTTGCCCGCGCCGTTTCAGAAAAAGGACATCGGCAAACGCCGTAACGACTAAAACGACAGGTTCGCAATGAACAACCTGCATTACGAGACAGCTCATCAAACAGAACACCCAAGGGGCGCGGTATGAACGCGCACGCCGTGGTGGTCGAAGAGCCTCACAAACTTCATGTGAGAGAGCTGGCGCTCGTCGAGCCGACGGACAACGACTTAGTCGTTGATATCCATTGGAGCGGGATTTCAACTGGTACAGAAAAATTGCTGTGGTCTGGTCGTATGCCTACCTTTCCGGGCATGGGTTATCCGCTGGTGCCAGGTTATGAGTCGGTCGGTCGCGTGGCTCAAGCAGGTCGCAGTACCAATTACAAAGAAGGTGAGCTGGTGTTCGTTCCGGGCGCGGCTTGCTTTGGTGACGTCAAAGGTTTATTTGGTGGCGCGGCATCACGTGTGGTGATTCCTGCATTGCGCGCAGTGCGTATCTCGGATCAGCTGGGCGAGCGCGGAACGTTGCTGGCACTCGCCGCGACGGCGTATCACGCGAACGTGGTGCCGGGATCAACACCGGGCACGACCAGCCCTGAACTGATTATTGGTCATGGTGTGTTGGGACGTATGATCGCGCGCCTCGCTGTTATCGCAGGTGGTAAGCCAGTGGTGTGGGAAACCAACCCCGATCGCCGTTCTGGTGCGTTGGGCTACGACGTGGTGGATCCTAAAGACGACACGCGTTCGAATTACCGTTCAATTTGCGACGTGAGTGGCGATCCAAAGATTTTGGATTCACTCATTGCGCGTGGTGCACCCGGTTGTGAAATCGTACTCGCTGGTTTTTACGATCAACCATTGTCGTTTTCATTTGCGCCTGCTTTCTTACGTGAAGCACGCTTGCGTGTCGCTGCGCAATGGAAGCCGCAAGATCTTATTTCAGTGTGTCAGCTCGCCGAATCCGGAAAGCTCTCACTCGACGGACTAATTACACACCGCAGTAACCCAACGAATGCCGATGAAGCGTATCGCACGGCCTTCACCGATCCCACCTGTCTAAAGATGATCCTTGACTGGAGAACTGCACAATGAGTACGCCTAACCAACCTCAAGCAGCACCGATTAATTTCATGCAAAAAGAGCGCTTGCGTGCTGAAGCGGCAATAGAGCCAACGCCAGTGCATACCGGGGAGCCTACAAAAGAAACGCAGATCATCGCGATCTATGGCAAAGGCGGTATCGGTAAAAGTTTTACGCTCGCTAATCTGTCGTACATGATGGCGCAGCAAGGTAAAAAAGTTTTATTGATTGGTTGCGATCCCAAAAGCGACACCACATCGTTACTGTTCGGCGGCAAAGCCTGCCCAACGATTATCGAAACGTCATCCAAGAAAAAACTCGCTGGCGAACCAGTCGCGATTGGCGATGTTTGCTTCAAGCGCGATGGCGTGTATGCGATGGAATTGGGTGGTCCAGAAGTCGGTCGTGGCTGCGGTGGTCGCGGCATCATTCACGGTTTTGAATTACTCGAAAAACTCGGTTTCCATGATTGGGGTTTTGATTACGTCTTGCTCGATTTCTTAGGTGATGTGGTGTGCGGCGGTTTTGGTTTGCCGATTGCACGTGACATGTGCCAAAAAGTGATTGTGGTGGGCAGTAATGATTTGCAGTCGCTGTACGTGGCTAACAACGTTTGCTCAGCCGTGGAATATTTCCGCAAGCTCGGTGGCAATGTGGGTGTAGCCGGTATGGTCATCAACAAAGACGATGGCACGGGCGAAGCACAAGCCTTTGCAAAACACGCAGGTATACCGGTGTTGTCAGCGATTCCAGCGAATGAAGATATTCGTCGCAAGAGCGCGAGTTACGAAATTATTGGCCGTCCTGAAAGTCAGTGGGGCGAGTTGTTCGCTACCTTGGCGCAAAACGTCGCGGATGCACCGCCCGTTCGTCCTAAGCCTATGTCGCAAGATGCGTTGCTGGGATTATTTTCAGCGGACACCGTCGGTCGCGATGTCGTACTCGAGCCTGCCACCATCACTGACATGATGGGTAAAGCAGAAGTCACTAAACATACGCTCGAAGTTGTTTACGACGAGGTGTAATCATGACTCATCCTGTGATTCCGATTGTCGCTAACCCCGATGCCTTAAAAGGTGACGGTGTCGGCTGCCATTCGGGTAAAGATCAGTTGGCTGCTGCAGCACGTGCTGCAGGTAAAAGTGACACGCTAGATCAGTACGCACAGGATTATCCTAAGGGCCCGCATGATCAACCGCAGAGTATGTGTCCTGCGTTTGGTTCATTACGCGTTGGCTTGCGGATGAAACGTACCGCCACTATTCTTTCTGGTTCGGCGTGCTGCGTTTATGGTTTGACATTTACTTCGCACTTTTACGGCGCACGCCGCAGTGTGGGTTATGTACCGTTTGATTCGGAATCACTGGTCACCGGCAAGTTGTTTGAAGATATACGCGATGCCGTCCATGCTGAAGCGGACCCTGCGCGTTATGACGCGATCGTGATTATCAATTTGTGTGTGCCCACCGCGAGTGGTGTTCCACTACAAATTCTTCCTAAAGAAATTAATGGTGTACGCGTAATCGGCATCGATGTACCGGGCTTTGGCGTGCCTACGCATGCAGAAGCGAAAGACGTACTCGCTGCAGCGATGCTGCGTTATGCGCGTACTGAAATTGGTGCGGGTCCGGTTGCTGCACCTACCAACCGAATTACGGATAAACCGACTGTCACGCTACTTGGTGAGATGTTTCCGGCTGACCCGATGATCATCGGCATGATGTTGAGCTTAATGGGCTTAGCGGCTGGCCCGGTCGTACCAACGCGTGAATGGCGTGAGTTGTATAGCGCGCTTGATTGCGCTGCGGTCGCTGCGATTCATCCGTTTTATACCGCTAGCCTGCGTGAATTTGATGCGGCTGGTCGTGTCGCTGTGGGTTCTGCTCCTGTGGGACATGACGGTACCGAAGCGTGGTTGCAAGCGATTGGTAATGCATGCAATGTTGAGCAAGCATTGATTGATGCGGCAAAAAACAAAATGCTGCCTGCGATTAAAGGTGCGTTAAGTGCGATGCCGATTAAAGGTCGCATGACCTTGTCGGGTTACGAAGGCTCTGAATTATTAGTCGCACGTTTGTTAGTCGAAAGCGGTGCCGATCTGCGTTACGTGGGTACAGCATGTCCGCAAACACCGTACAGCGCTGCTGATCGTGACTGGTTGGAGTCACGCGGTGTACATGTGCAATACCGCGCATCACTCGAGCAAGATATTGCAGCGGTTAATGAATTCAAACCCGATATCGCGATTGGTACCACGCCAGTGGTGCAGGCAGCGAAAGAACTCTCTATCCCGTCGCTGTATTTCACTAACTTGATTTCTGCGCGTCCTTTAATGGGACCTGCGGGTGCCGGTTCATTGGCAACAGTGATTAATGCGGCGATGTCGAATAAGCCCCGCATGGATACGATGAAAGCTTTCTTCGGTGATACCGGCGAAGGTGATCATGCCGGTGTGTGGGAAGGTGTGCCGGTTGATCGTCCTGAGTTCCGTGCAGAGACGCGTCGTCGTATGGAAAAAGCGGCGAAGAAGCGTAAAGCGGAGGAGATGATATGAAGGTCATCGATCACGATCGCGCAGGCGGCTACTGGGGTGCGGTATATGTCTTCACCGCCATCAAAGGTATGCAAGTCATTATCGATGGCCCGGTAGGTTGCGAAAATCTTCCCGTGACGTCGGTGTTGCATTACACCGATGCGTTACCTCCGCATGAGTTGCCGATTGTAGTGACCGGTTTAGCGGAAGAACAATTAGGTCGCGAAGGTACAGAAGGTTCGATGAAACGTGCGCACGACACGCTCGATCCGGATTTGCCTGCTGTCGTTGTCACCGGTTCGATTGCAGAAATGATTGGTGGGGGTGTTACGCCCGAAGGCACCAACATTTTACGTTTCTTGCCCCGCACGATTGATGAAGACCAATGGCAATGCGCGAATCGCGCCATGCTGTGGTTGTGGAATGAATATGGCATGCGTCATGTACCACAACGCAAACCATTTGCTGAACGTCCTGCCGGTGAAAAACCGCGCGTCAATATCATTGGCCCGTGCTATGGCACGTTCAATATGCCTAGCGACTTAGCTGAGATACGTCGTTTAGTGCAAGGCATAGGCGCTGAAGTCAACATGGTGTTCCCGCTCGGTAGTCATGTGGCTGATGTGGCGCGACTGGTTGAAGCGGATGTGAACATTTGTATGTATCGCGAATTTGGTCGCATGTTATGCGAAGCGCTTGAGCGCCCGTATCTGCAAGCACCTATCGGCTTACACAGCACAACAAAATTTTTACGCAAGTTGGGCGAGTTGTTAAATCTCGATCCCGAGCCTTTCATTGAGCGCGAAAAACATACCACCATCAAACCAGTGTGGGATTTGTGGCGCTCAGTCACCCAAGATTTTTTTGCCACCGCGACCTTTGCTGTGGTGGCGAATGAAACCTACACGCGCGGACTGCGTCATTTCTTAGAAGATGAAATGGGCTTGCCTTGTAATTTTGCGGTGGCGCGTAAGCCGGGTGAAAAAACGGATAGCGAAGCGATTCGCACTATGGTGCGCGAGAAGCCACCGTTGGTGATGTACGGCAGTTACAACGAGCGCATGTATCTGGCCGAAGGTGGTGCTGCATCACCGATGAAAGCGTCATTCATTCCTGCGTCGTTTCCGGGCGCGATTATTCGTCGCCACACGGGCACACCTTTTATGGGGTATGCAGGCGCGACGTATGTGATTCAAGAATTTTGTAATTGTTTGTTCGATGCGCTGTTTCACATTTTGCCGTTGGGCACAGAGATGGATAGGGTTGACCCCACGCCAGCACGTGCGCAAACGCTGTGGGACGACGATGCGCGTGATTTGTTAAATGAATTTGTCGCAGCTGAACCGGTACTGGTGCAGATCTCTGTTGCTAAGCAATTGCGTGATCGCGCCGAGCGCGATGCACGTCGTGAAGGCGAAGACAGCGTATCGGTTGAGCGCGTAACACGATCGCGTGATGCGATGCGTGTCGGTGAAATGGCGTGAATGTAATGACGCCAATCACAAAAAGAATGTCGTGGCAGTTCGCTGCGGATGCCCAGGGTTGCGGGGCTGTGCGCACCACTGGCTGCAAGGCCAATTTCAAGGAGCGTTCTGATGGCTGAAAGGAAGAGTATCTCCGGCCTGACCGATGATGAGGCTCAGGAATTCCATGCTTATTACATGCAGGGGATGGTGGGATTTACGGCGGTTGCCGTGATTGCGCACATCTTGGTATGGGCATGGCGTCCCTGGTTCGTCTGATCACGGCACGTCGCTAACGAAAGGAGTAACACCATGGCACACACACACTTTAATGAGGAAAGATCCATGAAAGAACCTAGTCTGACTTTCTGGATGGTTTTCGTTCTCGGTTTCACCGTTGTATTCACCATTGCACTCGTTGGTTCGCTAACGGGAATGCCGTGGCGTAGCTGGTTGCCCGGAGCAGAAAGTTGTAAGTCCTTGTTTGGTGGTGTTCAGGCTGCGGTCTACTCGTTCATGTCACACACACTTTAGGGAGTAGGAACCATGTGGAGAGTATGGCGCCTTTACGATCCCCTCAGAGCCATGGTGGTTCAAGGGATCTTTTTGTTTGGACTGGCTGCGATGATTCATCTCATCCTTCTGTCAACGAACAAGTTCAACTGGCTGGACGGTGCAAAACCTGCCGCGACAGCACAGAACGCACCGATGCCAAAAGCATCGACATAAATCCACTTTCACAGTGGTGGGTAGATGCCGATGGTCACTGGCTGTCAGCATCTGCCTTAAACAGAATATTCAGGGGATGACATTGATCATCCTTTGCAGGAGGGCTCGAACATGGGCATGTTGACGTTTGAAAAAAAATACCGCATACGCGGAGGAACCCTGGTGGGGGGTGACCTGTTTGATTTTTGGATTGGCCCGTTTTATGTGGGCTTTTTCGGAGTCACGACTGTGTTTTTCGCCTTCCTAGGTACGGCATTGATTCTATGGGGTGCATCGCAAGGTCCCACATGGAATCTGTGGCAAATCAGTATTGCGCCACCTGATCTTTCGTACGGCTTGCGCTTTGCGCCGTTGATGAAAGGCGGGTTGTGGCAATTAATCACGGTATGTGCCATCGGAGCGTTTGGTTCCTGGGCGATGCGTGAGGTAGAAATTTGTCGCAAGCTCGGTATGGGATATCACGTACCGTTTGCCTTCTCGATTGCTATCTTGGCGTATGTGACCTTAGTCGTGATTCGCCCGATCTTGATGGGTGCGTGGGGTCACGGTTTCCCTTACGGGATTTTCAGTCACTTGGATTGGGTGTCGAACGTCGGTTATCAATACCTGCACTTCCACTACAACCCAGCGCACATGATTGCGATTAGCTTCTTCTTCGCTACGGCATTGGCGTTGTCCATGCACGGCGGTCTGGTGCTCTCGTCCACTAACCCGGGCCCAGGTGAAGTTGTCAAAACTCCTGAGCATGAAGATACCTATTTCCGCGATTTGATCGGTTACTCGGTCGGCACGCTGGGTATTCACCGTTTAGGTTTATTTCTTGCACTGGCAGCGGTGCTGTTCTCTGCGCTGTGCATAGTAATTTCTGGTCCATTTTGGAGTCGTGGTTGGCCCGAATGGTGGAGCTGGTGGCTGAACATGCCGATCTGGAACCGATAGAGCGACACAGGAGACAGCACCATGGCTGATTATCAAAATTTATTTACTGCTGTGCAGGTCGCGGGTCCCGTGCATCACGGAACCGAATTGCATGACTCGACAGTTGAACGCACCGGTAAACCTTTCTTACTGCATCTCGCAGGTCGCATTGGTAATGCGCAGATTGGTCCGATTTATCTCGGCCCTCTCGGCATCATGTCGTTGATGTTTGGCACGCTCGCGTTCAACATCATCGGCTTTAACATGCTGGCCTCAGTTAATTGGGATCCGGTGCAGTTTGTGCGCCTGTTGTTCTGGTTAGCGCTTGAACCACCTGCACCCGGTAATGGTTTGGGACTTGCACCGTTGAACCAAGGCGGCTGGTGGCAGATCACTGGTTTGTTCTTAACGATTTCTGTTTTGCTGTGGTGGGCGAATGTGTATCGCCGCGCTAAAGCATTGAAGATGGGTACGCATGTCGCGTGGGCATTTGCTGCTGCGATTTGGTTGTTCTTAGTATTGGGTTTGTTCCGTCCTGTGTTGATGGGTAGCTGGGGCGAAGCCGTACCGTTCGGTATCTTCCCGCACTTGGATTGGACTGCTGCGTTTTCTCTGCGCTACGGTAATTTGTTTTACAACCCCTTCCATGCATTGTCGATTGCGTTCTTGTATGGATCAGCGCTGTTGTTTGCGATGCACGGCGCAACGATTCTTGCAGTGGGTCGTTACGGCGGTGAGCGCGAGATTGAACAAATTATTGATCGCGGTACAGCGACGGAACGTGCAGCTTTGTTCTGGCGTTGGACCATGGGCTTTAACGCTACGATGGAATCGATACACCGTTGGGCTTGGTGGTTTGCTGTGTTGTGCCCATTAACAGGTGGCATCGGCATTCTGTTGACCGGTACGGTTGTCGACAACTGGTATCTGTGGGCCGTCAAACATGGCGTTGCTCCACCTTATCCGCAGGTATGGGGTCCGGTGATTGATCCCGCTACGCTGCAAGGAGCCAAGCCATGATTTTCAGAACACTTAAAGTGGCTTCGGCCTTAACGCTGGGACTGTTGTTGCTGGCATCGTGCAAGGAAGCTCCATTCGAGCGGCCTGGTATGGATAGCGTGCAAACGGGTTATCGCGGAACCGGTATGGTTCAGGTCTACAACCCGCGTATCGTTGAAAAACAAGATGCGTTGAATACAGCTCCGCCATCGTCACCACCATTACCTGATGGTGGACCGACGGCCAAAGCAAGTTACAAGAACGTGCAAGTACTGGGTGATCTGTCCGCCGGTAACTTCATTCGTTTGATGACAGCCATGACCACCTGGGTTGCACCAAAAGATGGCTGTGCGTATTGCCACAATCTGGAAAATCTTGCGGACGACTCGAAGTACACCAAAGTCGTCGCGCGCAAGATGATTGAGATGACACGTCATATCAACAGCAACTGGCAGCAACACGTTAGCAACACTGGCGTGACGTGCTATACCTGCCATCGTGGTAATCCTGTGCCTCAGCAAGTGTGGTTCACACCGCTGCCACAAAATAAAGGCGCTGATTTCATTGGTGACAATGCTGGTCAGAATGTGCCCGGTAAGCATGTGAATTTATCGTCGCTGCCTACCGATCCGCTGACACCGTATCTGCTGGAAGATAAGCCGATCCGTGTTAATGGTCCAACACCTCTACCATCGGGTAACCGTAGTTCGACCAAGCAAGCGGAGTGGACCTACGGTCTGATGACGCATATGTCGAATTCATTGGGTGTGAATTGCACCTTCTGTCACAACACTCGCTCATTCCAAAGTTGGGAAAGCAGTCCGCCACAACGTATTACTGCGTATCACGGTATTCGTATGGCGCGTGATGTGAACAATGCGTACATGGTTCCGCTCACCGAGACCTTCCCGATTGATCGTAAAGGTCCTGGGGGTGATGTCGCTAAAGTGAGTTGTGCTACCTGTCACCAAGGCGCGTATAAACCTTTGTATGGTTTCCCTATGATTAAAGATCATCCGGAATTAGTCGGTAAGCCTGCTCAGGTTGCAGAAAATAAGTAATTCGTAGCGTGCGTTTTTAACGCCTGCTACACAGTGAAGTGAGATCCCGGCGCACGCCGGGATCGTTTTGTTCTAGCTATCTCGCGTCATTTAAAGCGGAGCAAACGATGAAGCAGGCCCTCTTATGAGCATGACTTCCCAAGAGGACCGGGCCCCTCAGGCAGTGGCGCACACTGATGAGACGAGCAGTCGCAACGTTCAAGTTTTTAACGGAACAGTTCTTATCCTCCTTGCAAAAATTCGTCCTCGCTATTGGAGCTGGGGTTGGAATCGTATCGCCTTTGGTAGTTGGTTTACTGACCCTGCACCCGGATTGCGTTTCATGAAAACCTTGGGCAGTGGTGTCGATGGTGGTTTTGGTTTAACCCCGAGCCCATCCCATCAAGGCATGTTTTGCGTATTTGATTCGGTTGATGAAGCGAGTCAGTTTGTTGAAGAGGCGCCGGTGATTGCAGCCTACCGCCAACGCAGTGAGGAATTATTTATCTCGACTTTGCGACCTGCTAGTGTGCGTGGTTCGTGGGATGGTGTGTCGCTAACACCAAGCGAAGCGATAGCGCCTGATGCCATGTTGGCGACACTAACGCGAGCCTCAATACGACCTGCTGCAGCAACCGCTTTTTGGCGTTACGCACCCGATGCACAAAAAGATTTGATGACTGCCGATGGCTGTGATTTAGCAGTGGGTTTAGGTGAAGCGCCCGTGTTTCGACAAGCGACGTTTAGCTTGTGGAAAAACACCGCTGCGATGGATGCCTACGCGCGTACCGGTGCGCATATGAAAGCGATACGCGCGGCTTGGAATCACGAATTTTTTTCTGAATCCATGTTTGTGCGTTTTGCGCCCATTCATATGCAAGGCCAATGGAAAGGAAAACAGTTTGGCTAGCGCATTGAATGAGCATCGCGTAGTTGTGGTGGGTGCCGGTGTCGCTGGCCTCGTGGCGGCACTACAACTCGCCGATCGTAATCTTCAAGTGACCTTAGTCGAAGCCGCTGCTACACCCGGCGGCAAGATGCGCCAACCATTGGTCGATGGTGCAGCGATTGATAGCGGCCCCACTGTGTTTACGATGCGCTGGATATTTGAGCAAATATTTTCACAAGCGGGCACAAATTTAGAAGATGAATTGGAATTAACCGCGCTGCCAGTGCTTGCACGTCACGCGTGGAGTGAAAACGAGCGCATGGATTTATTTGCGAATCCGAATTTATCGCGCGATGCGATCGCCCGTTTTGCTGGTCCTGCTGAAGCTAAACGCTTTATGGAATTTTGTAAGCAGGCACGCGCTGTGTATGACGCGTTGGAAGGCCCGTTTATACGTTCGCAATCACCCACATTAACGAGTATGTCTGGTGATCTGGGAT
>JBEGSP010000080.1:0-10171 GCA_041179845.1 Pseudomonadota bacterium | reverse complement strand
GTATTGGTCGTTTCTCGGTATGGTGTGATTCTCGGGTACGTCATTGGCATTGATCAGCAAATGAAAATGCCCGGTGCCGGGAGTTTCAGTGTTGGACTTTGCGAGTGTTTTTCCATCGACTGAAAATTTAGCCGTGAAGGTCGAGGTCACTGTATCACCGTTTTTGGGTTGAATGAAATCGACCCCTTCAGCCTGTGCGGAGCAATTCAAGAGTAATGCAAACACGGCAACGACTAATTGTATTGTTTTCATCTCGTCTCCTTTCAATGCAAAAAACACAAGCCCTAATCACGCATTCCTATTCTAAATGAAGTGAAAGACTCATCAGGTATTCATCAGCCAGCCCCGATTCGCTGTCAATGGATTAGTTCGCCATCCATTGCTTCCAGCTGGTATCAGCCAATGCTTCATAGTCAGTTCTAACAGACGATGGAATCAATTTTGGGATGATGGGCACATAGGTATAGTTTTTACCCTGAATTCGATATCCCTCAGCCCACGCGCCACACAAAACTACTTCTTCTTTGAGTGTGTCTGGTCGGCTGTTGTAGGTTGCTTTAAATTCTAGTAATACTAATTTTCGACGTTCAATTCCATCATCACGAGAAGCATTACCTGTGCGTTCTTTTTTTTCTGTGACATACAGATTTTCAAATACGTTCACAAAATGCTGAAAATCTACGGCAGATGCTTCATTATTTTTATGCGTTTCACTCAACATAAAAAAAATCGCAGAGCAGCGTCCGGATTGCATTTCAACGCGTGATTCTTGAGCGATGACCTGATGACAAAAGCAGGACAACGTAATCAGAGAGGATAGCGAAAGGAATTTGGTCATTGGGTTCATAACAAAAAATCTCCACTCACATCATAGAACTTAGCGTACCGTTGCGGTGGCAGTCTAAAAATTAGCTACGGCATAGTATAGTCCTGATAATTAAGCGTAACAGATCGGCGCTATTGTTGAGGTAGATTGAAAGCATTGGCAAACTCAGAGTCGTTCTGAATTTAACAAATAACATTATTTATACATTACAATGCCCAGCTGGCAAGCACGATTAGCAAGTTTCATTATTCGTCGACGTATCAAGCCGCGTTTGAGTGATATGTCTAACCTTCACTACGTGCGAAAGATATTCGGACAACCATTACCGGCGCCTCCGGGTGGTCAGTTCACACCGGCTACTGTGGCGGGTGTTGCTGGTGAGTGGGTGACGGCTGACAGTAAAAATACGCCACTCGGAGTTTTGCTGTATTTGCATGGCGGTGGTTTTATTGGCTGCTCGCCTGTTACGCATCGTGCGCTTACCGTAGCGTTGGCATTAAAAGGCTGGCGTGTGTTCGTTCCTGATTATCGTCTCGCTCCCGAGCATCCCTTTCCGGCGGCAATAGAAGATGCCGTTGCTGTATGGCGTGAACTGTCGCAAACAGTGGGTGATCAACGACTCGTAGTGGCGGGAGATAGTGCCGGCGGTAATTTATCCTTGGCCTTAATGCTGCATGAAAAAACAGCGGGTCGTCGGTTACCTGATGCGGCTGCACTTTTTTCACCGGGTACTGACATGACCGGTCAAAGTCCTTCATTGCAATCGAATACTGATAGAGATGCGATGTTTCATGGGCCGGCGTTGCAGCAATTAGTGATGGCTTATTTGCAGGGGCATGATCCTGCGGATGCATTGGCTTCTCCCTTGATGGGGGATCTGTCTGGTTTACCGCCGTTTATTGTGCATGTGGGTGCGGATGAAGTCTTACGTGATGATAGTTTGCGCTTGGCAGAAAAAGCGATTGCACAGGGTGTAAATGTCAGAGCCCAGGTTTGGCCCGGAGTGTCACACGTATGGCAATTACTTTGGCAGCTACCCGAGACAAAACAATCAGTTCAGCAATCATCTGATTTTTTGCGAGATGCGCGAGTACTTTCAGATCAACAGCCCGAAGATATTGATGTCGTGATTGTTGGTGCCGGCTTGTCAGGTATTGGCGCGGCCTCCATGGTGCAGCAACAGTGCCCACAGCAATCCTTAGCGATACTAGAGAGTCGAAGCGTGTTGGGTGGAACCTGGGATTTATTTCGTTATCCCGGCATACGCTCTGATTCGGATATGCACACCATGGGTTATCGATTTCGTCCGTGGGGCGATACAGCAGCGATCGCTGAAGGTTCAGCCATACTGGATTACGTGAACGATACAGCGGCTGAGCGTGGCTTAAATTATTTAATTCGTTATCAGCATCGGGTGATACAAGCTAACTGGTCAACGCCTGATGCACGTTGGATATTGACGCTAGAAGTAGGCGAAAAACGCGAACGTAAAATTATTCGCTGCAAACTACTTCACATGTGCTGCGGTTACTATCGTTACGATAGAGCGTATCGACCTGAGTTCAATGATGAATCAGCGTTTACAGGCACCGTGGTTCACCCCCAGTTTTGGCCGGCTGATTTAGATGTCACCAACAAACACATCGTGGTGATAGGTAGCGGTGCTACAGCGGTTACGCTGGTACCTGAGCTTGCTCGCACTGCGGCGCATGTCACCATGCTGCAGCGCTCGCCCACTTATGTGATTTCATTACCATCGCACGACAACGTAGGGCGGTGGTTGAAATCATGGTTACCAGCTATGTTGGCTTATCGATTAGTGCGATGTAAAAATATCGCAACCAATATGTTTTTCTTTAAGTTATCTAAGCGCTGGCCAGAGACCATCAAAGCGCATTTAGTTGGATTGGCAGCACGACAGCTAGGCTCAGAAAAATTAGCAAAACATTTTTCGCCCAGCTATCGCCCGTGGGATCAGCGCCTTTGTGTCATACCGGATGGCGATTTATTTAAGGCAGTAAGAAATGGAAGCGCATCCGTTATCACCGATACTATTGATCGCTTCATATCGGGTGGCGTTCGTCTTTCTTCGGGTCAGGAGCTGAATGCAGACATCATTGTCACTGCGACGGGACTTGAGCTCAGTTTGATGGGAGGCATCGCAATTTACGTTGATGGAAAATTAATCGATGCATCAGAAACCATGGCTTATAAAGGCATGATGTTTAGCGGCGTACCCAATCTAATTTATACCTTCGGTTATACCAATGCTTCATGGACTCTGAAAGCGGATCTGACGGCGGAATATCTTTGTCGATTAATTCGGTATATGCAAAAGCATTGCCTAGATACAGCAATTCCCGCGCCAGATTCCTCGGTTATGCCCCGTGCTTTTTTAGATTTCACTTCTGGCTACGTGCAGCGCGCGGCCAAGCAATTACCAAAACAAGGTAATAAAAAACCGTGGAGGTTGTATCAAAACTATCTACTGGATTTACTAACCATACGTTATTCACGCATTGACGATGGCGCTTTGCGGCTGAGTCGTCAGCGGCTTGTTGATTGATAACGTGATTGATAACTTGATTGACAGCACCTAGTCATGATCATGATAATCTGCGCTGGAATTACAGCTGCGTTGGCAGTGTGATCTAGCAGCGCCCACAACAACAACTAAGAGGCACCTACCATGGCATTTTTTTCGGGTTTTACAAAGCATCGTATTCGCACCAGTGGGGCTACCATCAATGCTGTCAGCGCAGGTAGCGGTGAGCCTGTCTTGCTTTTGCACGGCTATCCACAAACTATGGCGTGTTGGCATGAGTTAGCACCTGAGCTGGCAAAAAAATACAACGTGGTGTGCGCTGATTTGCGTGGCTATGGCGGCTCATCTAAGCCCAAGGGATTACCTGATCACAGCAATTACTCTAAACGTGCCATGGCACTTGATATGGTGGAGTTGATGAGTTCACTGGGTCATGAGAAATTTCATTTAGTAGGGCATGACCGCGGCGGTCGTGTAGCTCATCGATTAGCGCGTGATCATGGCAAGCGCGTACAGACACTGACCGTGCTCGATATTTCACCGACGCTGAAAATGTTTGAGAATACAAACTTAGCTTTTGCCACGGCTTACTATCACTGGTTCCAAATGCTGCAACCAGCCCCCTTACCCGAGAAAATGTTGCAAGGCATTGTGCCCTTTAATATCTTGGGTCGCGTGGGTCGTTCCGAATTAGATTTGTCGGCATTTAACAAGGCAGCTATTCGCGAATACGTAAATGCATTTAAAGATCCCAAAGCCATACATGCTAGCTGCGAAGATTATCGTGCCGCTGGTACGATTGATCTGGTGCATGATCGTCGTGATTTGCATAAAAAATTACGCATGCCCGTTATGGCGCTGTGGGGCAAGCGCGGCGTGATTCATAAAATGTTTAATTGCTTAGAAGATTGGCGCGAGGTGGCTGAGAATGTGACTGGTCGCGCAATCGATTGTGGACATTTCATACCCGAAGAAGCGCCTGCAAAAACTCTGGCTGAGATTCGACGTTTTCTCCGCAGCCACCCGATGTAATTCACATGGCAACGACGAACGATACCATTCAATAATTTGCACTCAGAGTGATTATGAATACCAATCAAGGTTCTCAGTTTTTGTGGCGTATCACTCTGTGGGGAGTGATGTTAAGTGCTTTTGCAATCACCCCAGCGCAATCTGCAGCTGCTCCGATCGTTATTAAATTTAGTCATGTCGCTGCCATAGGTACGCCGAAAAGTCGTGCGGTTGAGCGCTTCAAGCAATTAGTGGAGGCCAGCACCGAGGGCGCGGTGAGGGTCGATGTGTACCCCAATAGCACGCTCTACAAAGATAAAGAAGAACTCGAAGCTTTACAGATGGGTGCAGTACAGATGCTGGCGCCAACCTTGTCAAAATTTGGTTCACTGGGCATCAAAGAATTTGAGCTATTTGATTTGCCGTTTCTGTTTGCTGACCACGCCTCGGTCGATCATGTGCTCGAAGGCCCCATAGGCAAACAATTATTTGCCGGTCTAGAAAGCAAAGGTATTAAAGGACTCGCTTACTGGGACAATGGTTTCAAAATGATGTCGGCGAATAAGCCTATTCATGTGCCGTCTGATATGCGCGGTTTGAAGATACGTATTCAAGGCTCGAAAGTGATTGATGAGCAGATGCGTACTTTGGGAGCCAACCCCCAGGTTATGTCATTTTCTGAAATGACTCAGGCATTGCAATCAGGTGTGGTGGATGGTGCCGAGAATCCACCACTGAATTTTTATTCGCAAAAAGTCTACGAGGTACAAAAGCATCTCACCCTAACCAATCACGGCTACATGGGATTTGCTGTGATAGTGAATAAAAAATTCTGGGATGGACTGCCGCTAGATCTTCGTAAAAAACTCGATACGGCATTGGCGGAGGCGACACGGTTTAATAATTCAAACTCTCAGCGTGAGAGTGCCGAGGCTATGGAAGCGATTCGCAAGACCGGCATGACAACGATTTATAAGCCGACTAACCAGGAAATGGATCAGTGGCGACAGGTGCTGCTACCGGTGCATAAGAAGATGGAAGACCGCATCGGCAAAAGCTTGCTGGATGCGGTCTACAAAGATCTGGGGCAGAAGCGTTAAGGCTTCTGCGCCGCTATCAAATTGAAAACGGTCTCAATTTGACGAGTGATCTGAGCCATGTGGTGGGGTGTGGTCGGAAGAGTGATCCGATGAATGATCCGATGAGTGATCGTCAGAGTGGTCAGCCTTAGCTTTCTCGATCTCTTTGATCTTGGCTTCCAGTTCATGTTGATCCGATGTAAAGGACTGAATCAGGTTCTGGTAGGCCGCTCGGGTTTCCATTTCAGCGGCGACTGTCTCACCAACTGGCGTGGGTTTCTGTTCACGTTTCGCTTTTTTTGACATAAGCAACCTCAATTATCATTGAAATAATTATCGGGAATCTGTTTAGCACTACAGCCTTAACCTTACCATGACGCTAGCTGCAGACTTGAGATGATCGCCGCACACCGTAATCCTAAAATTTTCGGTGTTGGCTAACCATCGAATGAGATGATATCAGGCTTCAGTAAAATCCATGCTTTGATTGCGGAGCGGCTTAATCCTCGAGACAATCAGTTTGTTTTTCCATCGTTTTTTTATCGCACACACTATGTCAAATGATTCACTGTCCGAGTTTAAGCAACAGCAGCGTGAAATGTGGTCATCCTTTGCGCCTTCGGCGATTTTCACTACCCCCGTTGCAGCGAATCTGGTGGCCTTTGCAGGTATTCGCGCCGGCCAGCGCGTGCTTGATGTCGGAACCGGGACGGGTGTTGCAGCCATTACGGCCGCACGAGCGGGTGCAGAAGTCAGTGCGCTTGATTTAACGCCTGAATTACTAGAGCAAGCCAAACAAGATGCAGCTATCGCTGATCAAGCGGGAATTCACTGGATAGAGGGTGATGCAGAAAACCTTCCTTATCCGGACCATAGCTTTGATATCGTTATCAGTCAGTTCGGTCATATGTTTGCCCCCCGCGCTGATGTGGTTGTGCGTGAAGTTCATCGAGTACTCAAGCCGGGTGGTTTATTTGCTTTTGCCAGCTGGCCTCCTGAACATCTGATGGGACGGGTATTTGCCTTGGTAGATACCTTTGTAGCCACGCCCACTGCGCCTGATTCTGCACCTCAGCTTTGGGGTGACACTCATGTGATTACTCAACGATTAGCGAATTTTTTTGAGTCACCATTTTTTGAGCGCGGCGTGATGCTCACACCGGCGCTGAGCAAATCGCACCGTCGTTTAGCGTTTGAGCGTTCCTTTGGTCCCATGCGTCAGGCGCTGCAAGACTTAGCAGCGACGCCAGAAAAAATTCAGACACTGCGTACGCAGCTGGACGATTTGATAGAACCTTACTGCCTGAATAATCAATGTCATCAAAGTTTTTTGATGACCCGCTGCCGCGTCATCAAGTAATGAGTCAAAATTAATTAAAAAGAGTAAGAGGTTAATTATGCAGAATGAATCTATGCATAACCCAGAGCATCACCCGACAAAAGAGGGGGATGATTCAGTGGCTACGACATCACAACCATCGAATCAGATTGAAAACCCTGAAAAAGTTTTACTCGAACGCTTTCGCGAATCGCGGCAGAGCATTCTGATTCAGGTGTATTTTTATGGAGGTATTACAGTGTTCGCATTGTGTGCTGCGATTTTCTTGATGATGTATCTCGCTTGAAGTAGCCGTGCAGCGGGCGGGCGCCATGGCCTGCCCGAACTGATGCGGTTATTAGCGCTTTGAGTGCCAGTTATCTGTTTGGCGTAGCGTGTTTTTTAATACGAGAATTAAGCCAACAAAAATTAATGTAAATATTCCATACACCATGGCGATTAACCTTTCATTAATAATTCACTCGATAATAAAAAATTGCGCACAGATGATATTCGACCAATGCATCAATCTGCGCGGGCCCAACTTACTTAGACTCGTACTCAGGACAAACACTGTCTAGTACAGCTTCGTTGATTTTACCGGGTTCTATTTTTACCCATTCGCCGACGGTTTTGAATTCACGTACTAGTGTACCTTTGCCATCGATTTCGCCATAACTGGTCATAGAACGGGTTCGCATACGCTCAGCGCGGCAATCATACTCATCAACGGCAATAACAGATGCCACACCATCATCAGTTCGTTGTCGCATATTGACGAGTACTCGTACCGTCATACGATCGCGTTTCTGAGCAATCGATTCTGAATCAACAAACACCACAAACGGATCAGGCGCACTGCTGTTGGGCTCAACTAGTAACCATTCTGCATGGGTTTCGGCAACCGGTAGCAGGCAAAATAGGAATACCGCAAAGCACAGCGACGACAATTCTCTTGCTTGAATAATCAGCGGATTGGGATGTGACGATTCCATGGCATCACCTCGAATTCTATAACTAAAGAGTACGCGGATTTTGCTTGCAATTGGAGCAATTTATCGGTGTCTTTTACGTAGCTAGCGTAGCCTGAGCTGTCACTAGTCAGTGCATTCAACTTGACTGGTGCACATCCAAAATCCACAGTCAGTGACGATGTGCTTGGCCTGCTTATTTCGTGCTGCGCAGTAGCTTTTTACTTTCTCCCAACCCGCGCCAGAGAAATTGAAGGTGCTGTAGGAGTAAGACAAAGCATTCGGACTCGAGCTCGTTTTCAAACTTGAGCAAGCCGCGATCGAGGCCAGCATAGCCATCCAAAATAAGCCGCTTAGAATTCGAGTTTGAGTGATCGTCTTTCTGGAGATCATAATTCGTCTGGAAGGCGACAGCTTGAATGTTACGGTGTAGTTTGCACTGTATACAGCTTGGCCATGAAATTGCCTACATCAAGGACGCATAGTCCCCATAGCGTTGATTGTGTCGTTGTGCGATCACATCCAACACGATTTCACTGAGCGACAAGTTGTCTGGACTATCGCTCATGCACTGTTCTACGGCATTTCTGAAGTCTTGCATGAATTGAAATTTATCTTTTGTTTTTAGATACATTTCGTAGATTGAATATTCCGATGGTTCATCGAGGCCGTGAAAGTTCAATCCCTCGGCATAGATAGCTTGGAGGATGAGTTCTATCAACTCGAGTTTGGACGCATCCATAAAGCGGAAATGCACCAAATCCTCGATGAGTGATTTCATGCGATTAAAGTCTTCTTCCGTCTCAGTCCATTGTTGGGTGCTTTTGCCCATAGTCCTCCTCCGTTTGAGGAGTTAATTAATAGTTATGTGTTTTTCGACAAAACAGCGCTCCCAACACAGACCATAGTCGAGTTCCGTTAGAAAAGACAGTAATTCATACTTTGGGACTAAAAAATGACTCGTGAGTCCCATCAAGGAATATGTTGGGCTGCACAAAATTATCTTGACTTGTGGTTTCACGCCTCTAAAATGACCACTGTTGCGTCGCACCATGTTTTGCAACATAGCTGCAGTACCCACTATCTAATATCAAATAAGTAAGCAAGGAGAATTGCCGTGAATCCTGCAGTCAACCAGCTTTCCCAAGCAACCAAGACATCCATGGAAGTTCAACTTCACGCTATGACAGAGCTGGCTGAAAAAGCCCTGCAAGGCGTCTCTGAGCTTGTCGAACTGAACATGGCTACCGCTAAAGCCTCATTCGAAGAGACATCTGCTGTTGTTCAACAGATTCTCAGCGCTGCTGATGCGCAAGAAGCTTTTCATTTGGTGCAAGCACAAGCGCAACCTAGCGCAGAAAAAGCAGCATCGTATGGCCGTCATTTGGCATCGATAGCTACTCGTACTCAGGGTGAAATCGCTAAATCAACACAAGAGCGCGTCGCTGATACAGCGCGTCACGTGAATAGTTTGATCGACGATTTGACCCAAAAAGCACCTGCTGGATCAGAAGCATTTGTGAGCATGATGAAAGCCGGTATCGCTAACTCGAACGCCGCATACGAGCAGTTCGCGAAAGTCAGCCAAACTGCTTTTGATAATTTTCAAGAGCAGTTGCATTCAGCTAGCAATCAGTTTGCAACCAGCGCAACGAAGGCTGCAAAGTCGAAAAAATCCGCTGCCTGATAGCTTTCAGTGCAACGTAAAAGAGCTGCTTCGGCAGCTCTTTTTTTATGCTTTAAAAGTGAATAACCAGGCTAGTTGCGTGTTCAATTCACTTGGCATCAGCAAAAAATAACGCAGTAGTCTATGCACACATAATTGACGCTCGTTTTTTATGGCGCTATTTACTAAACGCGTTCAGCGTTTAACAAGGTCATCAGCTCTCCCGACTCGGCTAGGACTTTCAAATCCTGAAAACCGCCGATGAGCATGCCATCGACAAATATCATTGGAAAGGTGGGCCAACCGGTCCACATTTTTAACGCATTACGCCGGCGCCATTGCGAGAGATAGTTGCCGTATTCCAGATAACGATAACTCACACTAAGTTTATCCAACAGCTTGCGCGCACCCGAGCACATGGGGTTGGTCGCCATACCTATGATCACCACGCGATTATCCGCAACGCAGGCTTGAACCTCTTCGACGATATCTCTATGACTGCCAGCAATCGTACTGCGGGCAGCGGGGTGGATCCAAAATTCATCTAAAACGTGGCGCGGCATGAGGCTTCCTTTGTATTGAATAGTGAAGCGATTAATTTGTTGCATTGCGAAAACTATTTATACCCATTCCCAGTCTGAGATGTTGGGTAGGCCGCAAATCATGGCTTAGCCATGGAGAGGGCATTCAATTGTAAATACTATAACTGATAAAAATTCTACATTTCTGTCGATTTTTCATGGAGTGGTCACAGA
>JBEGSP010000079.1:0-9629 GCA_041179845.1 Pseudomonadota bacterium | reverse complement strand
CAGTCTGTGTTTATGGCATGCAATCCGACACGCCGCTTGTGTAACAAAGCGGTTTGACTTTGAGGGTTCAATGCTTGAACCTGTTGAGCGATTATTTCGAGGCTTCGGCGCCCGTCAAGTGCCCTACTTAAGCATCTCGAAGATTCCGTCTCGATTGCTCAGACTTAGACAGTTCATCATTGATTCGGCGAAGTCATGAAGACTTTACGCGTTACTGTTCCTACGCACTATGAGTCGCAGTATCGATGGATTTCAAAGGTAGTGTTTGAAGAGTTCTTGGGCGTGGATTACGTCTTTTCGACGGGTGAGCAGGATTGGGTCCAAATTGAAACCTGTGGTCGATACCTAAGAATGCCCTTGATCTTTCCAAGCCCAGACGATGTGGATTGGCTGACATACGAATCTTTACCCAAATGTCCCTTGAAGTATATAGATGTTGAATCGGGCGTGGTGCCTAATGAGACGTCACAAGAGGCTCTACCAATATTATTTGGGGAACCAAAGATTGCTGATTTTGCGGAAGGAATTCATCTAAGTATAGATTTGTGGGGGACTTTCTTTTTTATGCTTTCTCGCTACGAGGAAGTGGTAAATCGTAGGCGTGACGTACATGATCGCTTTGCTGCGGTCGATTCGGTGGCATTTCAAGCAGGGTTCTTGGAGAGTCCCATCGTGGATGAGTATGTTGAGTTCTTGTGGTGCCAAATTCGGAGAATATCGCCGAATTTGCAAAGAAAGCAACGTGTTGGTCGCGTGTTTGTTACTTGTGACGTAGACTTGCCCTACGACAGTGCCGTCAGAAGTACTGCGACCCTAGCAAGACGCATTTCTGGTGATCTGATTCGAACCAGATCTGTGCGGCAACCGCTTGCCCGTCTGCGTAACTGGCTTGCAAGTAGAAGGGGGGACTATAGCCTCGACCCATATGACACCTTTGATTGGTATCTTGATGCCTGTGAACGGGCAGGTAGGCAGGCTGCGTTCTATTTCATTGCGGAGATGTCTTTGGGAAACGCCTTCTATGACGTTGGCGAACCGAGGATGCTAGAGCTAATGAAATCGATTACGCAACGTGGACATGAGATAGGCATGCATGGTAGCTACGACAGTTACCGAAGTGAAGATGCCCTAATATTGGAGCGACAGCGTTTGCATGTTGCCTGCGTAAATGCCGGGGTGGAGACCCCCTTGGCGGGTAATCGACAGCACTATCTTCGCTGGGCTGTTGAAGAGACGCCGGACCATTTAGATGCGGCTGGCTTTGAGTATGACACTACGGGCTCGTTTGCAGATTTTCCAGGCTTTCGCTACGGAACAGCAAGGACCTTTACTATGTGGAGCTGGAGGCAAGGGGCTTCATTGGCAATCAAACAGCGGCCATTAATTCTCATGGAGAGTTCAGTCATCGCTGATCGATACATGGGTCTTGGTTACAGTCCGGCTGCCTTGGATAAGATGCAACTCCTCAAGAAAAAGTCATTAGCGCATGGTGGCGATTTTGTGCTGCTCTGGCACAACTCGCATTTAACAACCCCAGAAGATAGAGAGTTTTTCTCTGAACTCATCGGAACCTGACAGTAGCAATTCATTCGATGAATAACTCCGCCGCCGTGCTTGTCGCTTTTAACTTTCCACCGCTGAACGTGGTTGCGGCACAGCGGGCGGCCAGGATGGCGCGGGAACTCCTAAATCGGTATGACCATGTTTATGTTTTACGTCTGTCTCAAGAAGGATTGTCCCCTAGTTTTGTGGACCCGGATTACTGCAGGGACCTTCTTGAGCATCCAAATCTTCATTGCATAGACGTCAGACCACTGCTCGACCGGAGAGGATTCAGTGCACAGCAGTTGCTCACCCACAGGTTGGCTGGTAGCTTATTGATAAGGGTGTTATGTAGTCCTGGAGCGGATTGGATTCCCTCCTTAAGCCGCGCGCTTGCAGCTGTTCCTGAATCCCTTCAGGTGAAAGTTGTGATAGCAACGGGGCCTCCGTTTGTTTCGTTTATTACTGCATTGCGGTGGGCTGATGGTCGATCAGCCCCGACTATTCTTGACTACCGTGACTTATGGAGTCGAAACCCGGTTGCCAAATATCCCAAGTTGGCAAGGGTCCTAATCAATCGATGGCTTGAGCGACCAATAAACCGGGCTGCTACCATCATGACTACCGTTTCGGAGGGGTGCCGCGACGTGCTCCTCCGCGACGATCCCGGGGTGCCTATCCGCTTGCTCATGAACGTTCCGGACCTAGCTTATTGTCAGTATTTCGAGTCGATCGCACAAACCTGTGACCCCGCCAGTGCGATCTTGGATGATAGCGTTCTAAATATTACTTTCACCGGACAGGTTTATGAGCACTGCACATTCGCACCGTTGCTTCGCGCCATTCGCCAACTTCCTGATGCGATGCGTAGACGGGTGATGGTGCACTACTACGGTGTCTGTTCAGACATGGTGGTTAAAGAGTTTATAGAGTATGGACTAGGTGATTGTCTGAATGATCATGGCATGGTACCCAAGGAAGCCGCTATCCGTGCGCTATATGGCTCGCATATTTTGCTTTCATTAGTCCATGCCAGTGACACTGCGATGGAGCCATCCATCACAGGGTTGGTGACAACAAAAATCTTTGACTACCTGCTGGTCAATAAACCGATTCTCAACATAGGACCACCGGAAGCAGAGCTGAATAAATTCGCATGTCAGATTGGATGTCAGATGTTCCATTCTTTTATTTCGAGCGATGTTGAGTCAATGGCTGCATTCCTGCAGTCCGCCTTGAATGGTCAAATGGTTGATACACCAAAGTCACAAAACCTCCAAATTCCAGATTTCGCATCTGACTTCAATCGGATCTTAGATGAGGTCGAGCATATGGTTGATGGCCGTTTTCAGCCTGTAAAAACCGATTGAGGAGTTGGTTGTAGATAGCAGGGGCATCTGAACTCATTGGCTGGAATGTCTGAAGAAACTTTAAAGAAAGAATGGACTGTGCACTTTGGTCGGTAGGGCATGGTCCAACCTTTCAGCGATTTCCGCTCGTTGCATGAGTTGATGCATTTTAGAGCGCATAGAGATGAAAATTTTGTTAGTAAACCATCTACTTGACCCTGTTAATGGCGGAGGCACGGCTGAGCGCACCTACCAATTGGCTCGTTTTATGTCCAAGGCTGGCGTGGAATGTTCGATCCTCACGCTTGACATTGGTGAAACGTCTCAGCGTAAGACGGGGCTTGGTGATGTGGATATCCACGTAATACCCTGTATCAATGAGCGCTTTTTTGTACCCCGCATGCGCATGGAGAAGATTGGTAATTTTGTTGCCAATGCAGATATTGTGCTTATTTCAGGGAATTGGACGATATTGAACGCGATGGTCTTTAGTGCGTGCTGCAGGTTAAAGAAGCCGTTTCTTTTTTGTCCCGCGGGAGCGATGGTTCCGTTTGGGCGATCGTTGATAGTCAAGTATCTTTACGAACGTTTTGTGGTCCGTAGATTAGTTCAAATGGCAGCGGCCTGCGTAGCGGTGACGGACGCAGAGCGCGCGGATTTCACTTCGTATGGTGTGACAGATGATCGCATTGTCGTTATTCCAAATGGAGTCGACCCCGATGGGTACCAGCTTGAAAAACCTGAAGAGGCTGTAGCTGGTTTTCGAGAGTCAATTGGTATTGGTAATGCGCGGTTTGTGCTTTTTCTCGGACGATTGAATCCAATAAAAGGGCCGGACTTGCTTTTGGATGCATTTGCGAGGCTGGATCCCGATTTATCTGACGTCCATCTCGTCATGGCCGGGCCAGATGGAGGTTTGCTTGCTCAGCTCAAGATGGACGCTGCGGTCAAAGGTGTTGCATCTCGGGTCCACTTTGTTGGATACATCGGCGGTGAAAATAAAACTGCCGCACTTCGAAGCGCTTGCTTGCTTGCGATTCCCTCACGCCGTGAGGCGATGTCCATCGTCGTTCTTGAGGGGGGGGTCTGTCGCTGCCCAGTCATTTTCTCTGATGCTTGTGGACTTGATAATTTTGCAAGTCAGGGTGCTGGTGAGATGGTTGCGGCAAACGTTTCCCAATTAACTAGGGCGCTTGCTTCTTGTCTGAGGGACTCTGCGAAGACAATGGCATTCGTAGACCGACTAGAGGCAATAGTTCAGCAAAATTACCTCTGGAGTGTCCAAGCGCAGCGGCATATTGATTTGGCATCACGCTTAATCACAAGTTCAGCAGGAGTGACTCATTCTATTAAAATTGAGCATGTGGATTCGAAGGTTTATGGGGGGCACTCTAAATGAAAAGGGTGTTGCTTTCCTTGAGCCTTTTGCTGATCAGCTTGCTGGCGATTTCTGCGGGACTTCATTACAAAGGAAGTTTGGGAGCCTATCTTTTATTTTCGCTTATCACCAATGCTCTTCTCCTTAACGGATTTAAGAAGCGCTCAATTTATTTCGATACGTTTATAGGTGTTTTCATTTGGTTGGGTTTTTGGCTTAAGTTTTCGGTGCGATTGGCGTTCTTTTCGGGGGAGTTTCATGAGGCAATAGGTGCTTTCGACGGCGCGCCGGAGTCCTTTGACAATGCTTTGAACATTTCTTCTTGCGGAATTACCGCTTTCTGGCTGGCCAGCGTTGTCAGACAGCGGTTCTTCAACTACCCTGACGCCCCACTGGGGTGCGGGGGCTCTGGACTTTTTCGGTTCTACAAGGACCACCGCAAACTCTTAGTAGGCTTATTTGTTGTCCTCGTGGCGCTTGTTGCTATTAGTAACGCTTGGTTTGGAGTTTATCAGCGAGGCATGGTTACACAGACCGTTCTTCCATTTGGAATGAATGGTGTTTACAAGTGGTTGCTTCAGTTTGGTTTTGCGTCAGTATCTGCATTGATCATTAGATTTGAGATTGAACTGAATCAGGAAATTTCATGGGGTGCGGTGCTGCCTCCACTTTTCGAGGCTTTTTCTTCCAATGTCTCCTTGCTCAGTAGAGGCATGGTTCTTAACTCTGTTGGATTGGTTGTCGGCGCAATTAGGACGATGTTCGGTGCTGGAATTAAGTTTTCACCATTAAGGGTGTTAGCTGCTGCATTGATGTTCGCTGCATTGTTCGCTTTCTCTGTTTTTTCTGTCAACTACTTACGAGCAACGTCCTTGTTAGGGGGGGGGGCGATCAGTTCGTCTCAGGTGATAGGTTCGGCGAGTGGGATGGCTACGCCGCTTTTCTTGGATAGATGGGTGGGGATCGAAGGTGTGATGGCTGTTTCGTCATCGAAACATCTAGGTTGGGAGCTATGGCGTGAGGCTCTGGGAGAACGTTTCCAGGAGGGGCAGTTAAGTTTCTACGATCGCGTTTTTATCGAGTCCCCCTACCTAAACCACGGTCTTTCGGATGGATCGAAGCACCATTTCGTTTCGTTGCCGGGCGTGGTTGCATTTTTTTACTATCCCGGTTCATTGTTTTTTTTATTTTTAGCATTATTTCTGCTCGGGCTTGCAGCTGCGATCATTGAGCGTCTCACTTATCTATTTGCTGGCCTGAATTGGGTGTTGTGTTCACTCTTTGCCCAGGTCGTTGCGTTTCGATACGTCAGCTTTGGTTATGTCCCCGGTCAATCCTATCTTTTGTTTGGGGCCTTGGCTCTAAATGTGTTGTTAATTTATGCGGTAGACAGAGTGCTGGCGAAGCATTACTCGTGAGATGCCGATGTATTTGATCGATATCATGAAAAAAATACAGAAGCTTGCAATCCAATGGGGTTGGATTGTTTTTCCGCTTGCTTACTTGCTTAATTCTTTTTCTATGGCCGCGATGTTGCTGTTCTTTGGCATCTTTGGCCACTCCGAAGTCGCGGCAGATATTGGCCTTGTCCATGGTGCCACTCTTGCATTGTTTTATGCATTTTCGGGAAACGCAAGAAACTTGGTCCTTGCAGAAGATGCCGGTACAAGGATGTCGGTCGGGTTGCTTAGGCTGCGTCTCTTGCTGGCGCTGCCGCTTTTTAGCCTAGCTTACTTCCTCAGTGTTGGGATTGGCGGAGTAGCTGTTCCGTTGGCCAGCATATTGATAATTAGACGTTTAGCAGAATGGATCGGTGAGATTGGACTTGCCTCTCATGAGTATGCTGGCAGTTCGCAGGTGGCAATACATACGCTGACTTTAGATAGTCTTTCGTTTGTTGCCTGTCTTTGCCTGAAGTTGATCTTCGGGTTTGATTTGGCTACGAGTGCTATCCCATGGGCGGTTGCGCCACTATGGGCGATTATGGGCATTAGTTGGTCAATGCCTTTAGGTGAGGCGCCGCTCAGAATTAAGAAACTGCTGCCGCATTTGGGTTCAACTGCGATTATCGGGTGCGGCATCTATGTGTTTCGCATTTCTATTGCGCTTATCGCCGGGAAAGTGGTTGCTGGCGATGTTTTCACAGCATATGTAATAGGTGGGCTTTTGCCAACGATCTTTGGTCAGTCCCTGGCGCCTACGCTTGCTCACCGGTTTGGTACTTCGGCGCCTCCTCGTTATCTACGGCCTGTTATTGGCGCAACCCTACTTGTCGGTGTTGTTATCGCAACGACGGCGGCCTGGACTCCTGCCTTTCTTATTTGGTCTGGCCGCTCAACTTTGTTTTGGTTGGCAGTAGGACTGTCGATAGCGGGCGGCGCGGTGATGATCGAGGCGACAACCTTACGAGCGCGCCTGATCCATCGAGCGGTTGATCACGGGGTTTTTGGCGCCGATTTGATGTCTAACCTGTTGATTGCGACCTGTGTGCCTTTTGTGTATTTGACTTTTGGGGAGAAAGGGTTGGCTGGGCTATACGCCTTGAGCGCTTGTCTTAACCTTGTTTTTCTGTTGAGCGTTGGGAACGATCAGAGGCACCTTGCCCAGCGTCGCAGTTTGGTCTTGACAGTGATTGGCGTTCTGCTCGTGCTTCCAGTTTTTTTTCAAATCAATGGCGGACTATTTCGTGATCTGGCCTTTGTCTTTGATACAGGTGGTGTAATTTCTCTCCTTCCACTTCCAGTTTCTCTTCTTGGCCTATTTGGTGGAATTGCAATACTTGGCAACTATGCCGCCTCGATGCGAACCTTGACAGTTTTATTTTTTACCGCGTTGCTTTTTGTAATTACGACGGTTTCTACTTCGCAAGGTAACCTGGTGAACGAGGCCGCAAAGTTAATTTTGCTTGCCCAGTTTATGTTGCCGATGTTTGGTCTTGTTCTTGGTGAGATGTATGGTGCATCTACAAGTGAGCCCAAGTTCGAATCGTCTGCGCTACTAGTTTTTCTTGCTGTTCTTCCGTTGCATTTGCTGTCCACTTGGTTGCAGGGGTACTCGATCCTGTCTCCATCATTATTTTTGTTCAGTATTTATCAACATCTTCAATATTTTCCAATGGTCGTAGTTGCTATTGGTTTGCTGGTCGTCTTTACCTTCTGGGTAAAGGTGGGGTGGTCGAGAAACGCTCTGTGGCTATTGTTGCCGGTACTCACGATCCACGTTGTGGCTTCGCAGTCGTTAGCTGCAATGGGGGGATTGTTTGTTGGTCTGGTTTGTTTTGTTTACGTGAATCGCCATACAGGTCGGGCCGGTAGGTATGCTGCGATTCTTGTGAGTTTGGCCTTGGTGGCTGGTTCTGGGTATGTACTGCAGTCTGTTTCAGGTGTCTCCATTAGTGGGCAAGTTCGTAATTCTGAGGAAGAGCAATCGCTATCAGACAAGGTAAAACTTCACGAGAGCACGGTAGGGGAGTCCATTCGAATGCCATTAGGAGCCCTCCAGAGGGTTGATTACTGGCTGTTTTATGGCCGAGCAATTGTTGAGTCGCCGAGCTCATTGCTTCTTGGACATGTCAAGCCGCCCGATAGGGCGGTGTACCCCAGCGCTCACAACTACTGGCTAGACGTTTCGTATAATTTCGGGGTACTTTCGCTTTTGCCGCTTCTGTTCCTGACGTTTTTGACTGGTTACGATCTATGGCAGAGACGTCTTTGCCTTAAACATAACCCCGCGCTATTGGGGTTGGCGGTGTCAGTTTCTTATCTACTCCTTATTGAAAATATGCTCAAAGTAGGCATGCGCCAACCCTACCCGGGGATCATTACATTCTTCACTTGGGGGCTGTTGATTGCCCGTCTTCGACGTTCGGATTGCTCGGTTGCATCAGCCGTCGTTCATAAATGAGACTCCTGCTCGTTAGTCAGTACTTTTGGCCGGAGAACTTCGGGATCAACGCGCTGGCGAAGTCTTTGCAGGAACGTGGCATAGAAGTCACCGTGCTAAGTGGCATGCCGAATTATCCAGAGGGTTCGATATTTCCTGGCTATCCCAGACTGCGCGTGCTCCGGGGTGAGTACGAGGGGGTGGAGACTATCCGTATGCCCATTATTCCTCGTGGGCGTAAATCTGCCTTAGGGTTGGTTTTGAATTATCTTTCGTTCATCATCTCGGGCCTATTGCTTGGGCCGTGGCTATTACGTGGGCGTTCTTTCGACGCTGTATTTGTCTACGCGCCTTCGCCACTCTTGCAGGCGTTGCCCGCTATTTTTTTAGCATGGCTAAAGTCTGCGCGGTTGGTTGTGTGGGTCCAAGATCTTTGGCCCGAGAGTCTTTCTGCAACTGGCTTTGTCAAGAATGTGCGAATGCTTGCCCTGGTAAAGAGAATTGTCCGTTTCATATACCGACGCACAGACAGCATATTGATGCCGTCCGAAGGATTTCGTGAGTCTATCGCAGCGATGTCTATCGATGAGAACAAGTTACATTATTTTCCCAATGCTTGGGTCGATTCTGAAGCCGACGGGGCGGACGTGTCGTTCGCCACGACTAAGTTGGCAGAAGAGGTTGCGGCTGAATTTTCGGTGCTATTTGCAGGTAACCTCGGTACGGCACAGGCATTAGACACCGTGTTGGGTGCTGCCGAGTTGTTGCAGCGTCAAGGCCTTGCTGTGAGGTTTTTCCTAGTTGGCAGTGGGAGCTTGTCTGACTGGCTGGCTAGGCAGGTCAATGATCGAGGGCTGCATAACGTGGTGCTTACGGGGCGGTTGCCTGCAAATAGTATGTCGCCCTTGTACGCGGCAGCATCTGCGTTGCTGGTGTCTTTGCGCGATGAGCCAATATTTGCCCTTACCATCCCTAGTAAGGTTCAAGGGTATCTGGCAGCAGGGCGTCCCATCATTGCCTCTTTAAATGGGGAAGGTGCGCGCATTGTGGAATTGGCCGGCGCTGGGCTTACATGTCCGGCCGGAGACGCTGATGCGCTAGCGGCTGCAGTTGCAAAACTCTATGCGATGGCTCCAGCGACACGTATGCGCATGGGGCAGTCTGGTTGTGAGTTCGCTCACGCGCACTTTTCATTGCAGACGCTGTCGGGTTGGCTGCAGCAGCATCTAGATAAGCTGGTGGCTGGGCGTGAAGTCGAACAAGTCAAGGAGGTAGTGTGAAGATTTTAGTTTTGGGCGCGTCTGGCATGCTTGGTAATGCGGTCATGCGTTTGTTGAGTGCGGATGGCCGACTTGAAGTATGGGGGACGGTCCGTTCAGCCAAGATGCGGGACTACTTTGATTCAGCAGTAGCGCAGCGTCTGATCTCGGACGTTAATGTTGAAAATCTTGACGTACTGACTGCGCTCTTTGCTCAGG
>JBEGSP010000078.1:0-4485 GCA_041179845.1 Pseudomonadota bacterium | reverse complement strand
TTCGAAGCCCGTTGGGGAGTCACACTCAACCCTGAGCCCGGCCTGCGTATTCCAAATATGTTTGATGCAGCGCTCGATGGCAGCTTCATGGGATTGTATTGCCAGGGTGAAGATATTGTTCAATCGGATCCGAATACCCAGCATGTCGCCTCCGCTTTGTCGGCGATGGAATGCATCGTGGTTCAGGATTTGTTTTTGAACGAAACAGCAAAATATGCACATGTATTTTTACCGGGTTCATCTTTCTTGGAAAAAGATGGCACGTTTACGAATGCTGAGCGACGCATTTCGCGTGTTAGTAAAGTCATGCCAGCTAAAGCGGGTTATTCGGATTGGGAAGTTACTCAGTTATTAGCGAATGCTCTGGGCTATGAGATGAAGTATGCGCATCCCTCTGAAATCATGGATGAGATCGCATCGCTGACACCGACCTTCCACGGTGTGACATTCAAAAAGATTGAGCAACTAGGAAGTGTGCAGTGGCCGTGTAATGATGCGGCTCCTGAAGGCACGCCGATCATGCACATTGATACGTTTGTGCGCGGTAAAGGTAAATTCTTTATTACCCAATACGTTCCAACAACCGAAAAAATTACCCGTAAATTTCCATTGATATTGACTACAGGTCGTATTCTTTCTCAGTACAACGTCGGAGCGCAAACTCGTCGTACCGAGAATGTGCAATGGCATAGCGAAGATCGTTTAGAGATTCATCCACATGATGCTGAAGAGCGTGGTATTCGCCAGGATGACTGGGTGGGTATTGAATCTCGCTCGGGCCAAACAGTTTTGCGTGCAACGATTAGTGAAAATGTTCAGCCGGGCGTGGTCTATACAACTTTCCATTTTCCGGAATCAGGCGCGAATGTGATCACGACTGACAACTCGGACTGGGCAACCAACTGTCCTGAGTACAAAGTCACTGCTGTGCAAGTGATGCCGGTAACTCAGCATTCTGAATGGCAGCGGGAATATCAAGAATTTAATCGCCAGCAATTAGAGTTGGCACATCTTGAGTCGGAAGCGGGTGGAGCGTAAATATCGTAAAGATCGGCACTCATTTTTTGAAGCTATCTAGCTATGGTTGATTCTGCGTTAGCGGATGAACTCAGCAGCAGCGCTAAGTCGCTAAAGCAGGTATCGGTGTTGCGTGTTCGTGATGGCGAGCATACGATTGCTACAGATGTGATTGCGGTTGAAGTGCCGGTGGCGTTGGAATACAACGGCATTTCGCATGTTGTGATGTTGGCTTCACCGGCCGATTTAGAAGATTTTGCGTTAGGCTTTTCACTGTCGGAAGGCATTATTCAGCAAGCGTCTGAATTGTATGCCTGTGAAGTGGAACCTACAGCAGCAGGTTGGTTAGTGCATTTAGAGATAGCTTCCGAGCGATTCATGCTGTTGAAAGAGCGGCGACGAAATTTAGCGGGACGAACAGGTTGTGGTTTGTGTGGAACGGAATCACTCGACCAAGTCACTCGATGTAGTACGGCGGTCTCGCATCGCCATCACTTTGCTGAAGCAGCGATATTGAACGGCATGCACGCCATGCAAAATTTGCAGCCACTGCAAAAGCAAAGTGGTGCTACGCATGCCGCTGCTTGGATGACAGCGCAGGGAGTTGTTGAATTCGTGCGTGAGGATGTTGGCCGCCATAACGCTCTCGATAAATTGATCGGTCTTATGGCAGAGCAGAAGCAGGATTTCTCTACCGGCGTTTTGCTGATTACTAGTCGCGCTAGTTATGAGATGGTGCAAAAAGCTGCCATCATGAATGTGGGTGTCATTGCGGCGATCTCTGCGCCCACGAGTTTTGCGGTGGAATTAGCTGAGCGAACTGGAGTGACTTTGATGGGCTTTATGCGTGATGACAGTTACGTGATCTACACGCATGCCGACCGAGTGCGTAGAGACTGAAATAACCAAGCGAACTAACCAAGCGAGAATAAAAAGGTGCGACTATGGATGTAAATAACTTGATCAGAATGGCGAATCAGATTGGTGAGTTTTTTGAGAGTATGCCTGATCGCACTCAAGCGTTAGAAGATATTGCTTCCCATATCAAACGTTTTTGGGAGCCGCGTATGCGTCGCGCTATTTTAGACAGTCTCGATCAAAAAAATACCGAAGAATTTAGTGACATCGTGCGTGAAGCAATCACTAGCCATCGACAGTTGTTGGCGTAATTTTTTAAGCTGCATTCAACCTGGCTGAATGTGTAGCAGGTTTAAAAAAGGGGCCATGAGTTAACAATTTTTCAGCTTCATCGACTGGCAAGGGCGCTGCAACTAAAAAGCCTTGTATCTCATCACATCCCATCGCTTGCAGTGCGGCTAGTTGTTCCTCTGTCTCTACTCCCTCGGCCACCACGTCCATTCCTAAGGTTTTTCCAATTTGTATCATCGCCTGACAAAGCGGTTCACTTTGATCTTGTGAAGAGAGCACCTGAACAAACGATTTGTCAATTTTTAAAACGTCAACATTCAATTTTTGCAGATGGGATAGCGAGGAATAACCCGTTCCAAAATCATCGATCATCAATTTCAGACCCATGCATTCCAGCATGCGCAGTTCTTCTTGGGTAGTTTTGTCGTCCCCGATCATAGATGATTCGGTTAACTCAATCGCTATCTGCGATGACGATATGCCGTACCGTTGCATGCTGCGCTCTAGGGCTTCGCGGAAAGAGCGATCTTTGAGCTGTTTAGCAGAGACATTGATAGAAATTGGCTGGATAGTTCTTCCTTCATTCATCCAACGTGCGATTAATTCACAAGTACTGTTGGCAACCCAGTTACCGATGTCGACAATTAGGTTGGTTTCTTCGGCTAGTGGTATGAATCTATCGGGTGAAACAAGACCCATTACAGGATGTTGCCAGCGAAGTAGGGCTTCGAAGCCGCACAGTTGGCCATTGAGTGCATTAACGCGCGGCTGAAGATACAGCATCAGCTGATTATCTGGAACAGCCTTTTCTAATGCGGTCTCAAGAGTAACCCGATCGTTTAAGTGATCATGTATGGCGTTGGTGTAGCGTGCGAAACGATCTTTACCTGCACGCTTTGCTTCATACATGGCGATATCGGCAGCTTGTATCAACGCTTCTGCAGTTGTCGCATCGTCCGGGAAGATCGCGCCACCAATGGAAGCGCGTGTGCGCATACTAGTCCATTCACTGCCTACACCAGCGGAGCGTAGGCTTACTAGAAGATGAGAGGCGATTTCCCCAACAACGTTGGTATCTTCCAGCGACAGCAGCAGTACCATAAATTCATCACCGCCCAGTCGGATCACATGATCTTGTTTGCGTATGGATTCGCGTAATGCTTGGGCTATATCCATTAGGCATTGATCGCCTGCTTGGTGGCCGAGCGTGTCATTAATATTTTTAAAGTTATCGAGGTCTATAAACATAACGCCGAATTTTTTATTCGACGAAGTTGCTTGCTTGATGATTTCAGGTAGCTGTTGATTCATCCAGTGACGATTTGGAAGCTGAGTTAATGAATCAGTCATTGCCAAAGCTTGCAATTGTTGCTCTTTTTCCTTGACGTCATGAATGTCCCGTAAGGTGACAGCCAAACCCAGGTCGGCACGTACCGCGCGGCAGTGATACCAACGCTTTAACTTCATACCCTCGCGGTGTAATTGGACTTCTGTTTCAGCAAATCCATTGGCCATCGCACCAAGTAAAAACAAGCGAGTAAAGTCAAAATTCGCTTTATTCATTAATTGGCTAATTGAAGAGCCAACCAGATCAGAACGTTTGATTCCAGATAATCGAACTGCCTGCCCATTGCAATCCTCGATTTTGAAATCGACTTCTCCCGCAGCGGGATTCAAAAATTGCGACAGCATGTACAACTCTTCTTGCGCTCCATCCACCGCTAGACGGAAGGTATTTTGCACACCTTCTTCATAGCTCTTTTCTTGGTCACGTTTAATTTGAAACCAGATCCCAATAAGGCAAGTAAACACAATTAATGCTGTACCTGACGCGAGTGTGAGTTTGTACGCACGTTCAGTCTCTTGGTAGGGTTGCAGCAGATTGTCATGGGTAATGCTGACAAATGTAAGCAGGGGATAGTGGTTCAAGCTGACTGAGCTAAATACGCTCGGCATATTGTTGACCAACAAATTTGATTCCAAATCATGACTGGTGCCAATGGACAATGGCTCAAGCTTTGGGGCTTCATGTGTTGCATGATCGATAGTCTGATAGCTCAGCCATTCGCCATTACCAAATTTCAGGCCAACGACATCATTCGGCCCGAGCGAGCTACCGGTAATAAAATTTGTGAGTTCTTCTTGTAAAAATGCAATTGAAATGACGCCACCAAAGCTTCCATCTTTTTTGAGAAGACGACGGCTGAAGCGAATGACGGTTTTGCCACTGAGAGAACCAACACCCATCGCGGGTTTTTGAATTTTTAGCTTGAGTGATTGCGAATCGCGATGCCCAATAAAATACGCCTCCTGCGATAT
>JBEGSP010000077.1:0-13852 GCA_041179845.1 Pseudomonadota bacterium | reverse complement strand
AGCAGGGACCATCGCTACATACGTCGCGCATTATTCACACGCACAAAGCAAAAGAAGCCATTGAGCGGATTGAAATGCTTGATGGTCCACCGAATGAAATTGTGCGGCGTGGCGAAGAAATTATTTGGTATCTGCCGCGTGAGCGGCGAATCATTAGTGATCGTCAAATAGGGGCACGCAGCTTTCCGGGGCTTGCACAGTTTAGTAATACGCAACTGACGGATCATTATCGTTTTCGATTATTAGAAAAAGATCGAGTAGCTGGCCGTAACACCACGGTGATGCAGTTACAGCCCATCGATAATTTGCGCTACGGGTATCGGTTTTGGTTTGATCAGAGTTCAGGTTTGTTACTGCGCGCGCAAAGTATTAGCGAACGTGGCGATGTCGTCGCGCAGATCGGGTTTAGCGAAGTCACTATTGGTTCGTTACCCGTTTCGCGGTTGCGAGAGCGCGTGACGGCGACGCATGGCTGGCAGACCGAGATCGCGGTTTCCGGACCAGCTGATGTATCAGGCTGGGCTTTCCGACTGCCTCCAGGGTTTAGGCGCCTAGCTGCTCAGCGCAGAGTGATTGCGGCTAAACAGAGCGGCATAGGTGAGGCACGCGATGTTGTCCAGATCGTATGTTCTGACGGATTGGCGAGTATTTCAATTTTCATCGAGCCCTGGACAGCCGCTCGCAGCCTGAATCCGGTGCAGGAAGGGGCGCTGAATATGGTCGGCAAGCGGATTGGGAAATTTTGGCTTACCATTGTCGGTGAAGTGCCTATGGTGGCCATCCGGCTCGTAGCCGACACCCTTGAATTTTCTGCTTCTGACAGCAAATAAATCCCATGAAAATAATGCAGCGTCTTTCTGGCAGTTTTTCAGCTGCCGCCTTTGTCGCCTTAGCGGCTACCTTCGTGCCGTTCGGCATGGGTGTTTCCATGTCTTCTTCGGCTGTTGCAGCCGTGCTGCCCGATTTCACTGATCTGGTCGACAAAGTCGGTCCGGCAGTTGTGAATATTCGTACCACTGAGCGCGCCAAGGGCATGCAGCCAGGTCAAGGAGCGCCTGGGTCTGAAGATGAGGAAATGCAAGAATTCTTCCGTCGTTTCTTTGGTCAACCACCGGGTGCTCAGCCTCCCGGCGGCCAGCGCCCGCAGCCTTCGCCGCGCGGTCGTAAAGGTGGACCTGGAGATGATCAGCAACAAACACCGCGTGGTGTCGGTTCGGGTTTCATTATTTCAGCCGACGGTTATGTGTTGACGAATGCGCACGTGGTTGAAGGCGCTGATGAAGTCTTCGTAACACTCACCGACAAGCGCGAGTTCAAAGCTAAGATCATCGGTTCAGATCGTCGTACCGATGTGGCGCTGGTGAAAATTGACAGCACAAATCTGCCGCGCTTAACCATGGGTGATTCCAGCAAATTGCGTGTTGGTGAATGGGTGATCGCGATTGGTTCGCCCTTTGGTTTAGAAAATACGGTAACCGCTGGCATCATCTCGGCTAACTCACGCGACACGGGCGATTACTTACCGCTGATCCAAACCGACGTTGCGGTTAATCCGGGTAATTCGGGCGGACCGCTAATTAACATGCGCGGTGAAGTGATTGGGATCAATTCGCAAATTTATAGTCGTTCTGGTGGGTATATGGGTATCTCTTTTGCCGTGCCCATTGATGAAGCCATACGCGTATCCGAACAACTGAAATCAGTAGGTCGGGTTGTGCGTGGTCGCATTGGCGTTCAGATTGGTGAAGTGACCAAAGACGTGGCTGAGTCCTTAGGTTTGCCGCGCCCACAGGGTGCCTTAGTTGCGCGGGTTGAGCCCGGTAGTCCCGCTGAAAAAGCCGGTGTAGAAGCAGGTGACATCATCACCAACTTCAACGGCACAGTCATTGAAAAATCCGGTGATTTGCCGCGTCTAGTGGGCAATACTAAGCCCGGTTCTAAATCTACGCTGACTGTTCTTCGCAAAGGTAATAAGCGCGATCTGCCTGTCGTTGTGGCCGAAATGGAAGTCGAGCAGGTAGCGAAAAAAGAAGAGAAAAAACCCAAGCAGGAACAACCGCTCAATTCGTTGGGTCTGGCAGTCACTGATTTGACTGAGGGACAAAGGCGTGAACTCAAACTCGAGGGTGGTGTGATAGTTGAGCAGGCCGATGGTTCAGCGGCGCGTGCGGGTTTGCAGCAGGGCGATGTGATCGTTCGCTTGAACAATACCGACATTAAAGACGCTAAGCAGTTCAATGCCTTAGTTGCTAAGTTAGATCCAAAGAAAAATGCTTTATTGTTGGTACGTCGAGGTGATGCTTCGCAATTCGTTCCTCTGCGTCCTGCGCAGCCGTAAATAAGTTGACCTGAGAAAGGCTGTGACTTTGGTTGCAGCCTTTTCTTTTTGATAGAACAGTAGTGATTACCTTTGCCTGACGTGCCAGACCAACCTCGTTTCATCCTGTATTCACGTAGTTATTGCCATCTTTGTGATGATTTGCTTGCAGCACTTAGAAAGCTGGTCGGCGATCAAATCAGTGTTAACGTAATTGATATTGATCTGCATACCGAGCTAGTGCAGCGCTATGACGAACTGGTACCGGTGCTGATCGGCTGCCGTGACGGACAGCCAGACCAGCAACTTTGTCATTATTTCCTCGATGAAAACGCGGTCAAAGGTTTTCTTTCAAGTCATCCCGACTAATCTGGGTACCGTATCCGGGTTAAACGGTCAGGTTCACCCTCAAATCCGGTAAAATGCGGCTTCTGAACAGCTTTCCAAACAAGGCGCTCGCATGGGGAAAAGCCCCGCTCAGAGCGCTTTTTTTGTACCCGCGGCAATAATGCAAAATATTAGAAATTTTTCAATCATCGCTCACATCGATCACGGCAAGTCGACGCTGGCTGATCGCATCATCCAGTTATGTGGAGGCCTCTCTGATCGTGAGATGGAAGCTCAGGTGCTCGACTCTATGGATCTTGAGCGCGAGCGGGGTATTACCATCAAGGCGCAAACAGCGGCGCTGCAGTACAAGGCGCGCGATGGCCAAATCTATAACCTAAACCTGATTGATACGCCGGGCCACGTCGACTTCAGCTATGAAGTCAGTCGCTCTTTATCCGCGTGTGAAGGCGCGCTGCTGGTTGTCGATGCATCTCAGGGAGTTGAAGCGCAGACCGTAGCAAATTGCTACACCGCGCTCGATCTGGGTGTGGAAGTGGTGCCTGTTTTAAATAAAATTGATTTGCCTTCCGCTGATCCGGAAAACGCGATCAATGAAATTGAAGAAGTGATTGGCATTGAAGCGTCTGACGCTGTGCATTGCTCTGCTAAAAGTGGATTAGGTGTGCAAGACGTGCTCGAATCACTTATTGCCCGTGTGCCACCTCCAAAAGGCGATGTCGATGCGCCGCTGCAGGCACTGATTGTTGATTCCTGGTTCGACAATTACGTTGGTGTCGTTATGTTGGTGCGAGTCATGAACGGTACTTTGCGCCCGAAAGAAAAAATTCTTTTCATGGCCACCGGTGCGCAGCATTTAGTTGAAAGCGTCGGTGTGTTTACGCCGAAGTCACTGTCGCGCGATTCGTTATCTGCCGGACAAGTGGGTTTTATCATTGCGGGTATTAAAGAACTCAAAGCGGCCAAAGTCGGTGACACCATCACCTTGGCTTCACGTCCGGCGCCAGCGCCGCTCCCTGGTTTTAAAGAAGTGCAGCCGCAGGTGTTTGCAGGCTTGTTTCCAGTCGAAGCCAACCAATACGATGCACTACGCGATTCGTTAGAGAAATTAAAGCTGAATGACGCGGCGTTGATGTATGAACCCGAAGTATCGCAAGCGCTGGGTTTTGGTTTTCGTTGTGGCTTTCTCGGACTCTTGCATATGGAGATTGTGCAAGAACGCTTAGAGCGTGAGTTCGACATGGATTTGATTACCACAGCGCCGACGGTGATTTACGAAGTGGTTCAGCGCGATGGAAAAACGATCATGGTCGACAATCCATCCAAGATGCCCGACCCCTCCAAGATAGAAGAGGTCAGAGAGCCTATCGTCACGGTTAATTTGTACATGCCACAAGAGTACGTCGGTTCGGTTATTACGCTGTGTACCCAGAAGCGTGGCGTGCAGTTGAACATGACTTACCATGGCAAGCAGGTGCAGTTGACCTACGAAATTCCGATGGCTGAGATCGTGCTCGATTTCTTTGACCGACTGAAATCGATTTCGCGTGGCTATGCATCGATGGATTATGAATTCAAAGAATATCGTGCTTCGGATGTAGTGAAGGTCGATATGCTGATTAATACTGAAAAGGTCGATGCATTAGCCATTATTGTGCATCGATCAAATAGCCAATATCGCGGCCGTGCTGTTGCAGCAAAAATGCGCGAGCTGATTCCCCGACAGATGTTTGATGTCGCTATTCAAGCTGCGATTGGTTCGAATATTATTTCGCGCGAAAACGTCAAAGCGCTGCGCAAAAACGTGATCGCCAAATGCTACGGCGGTGACATCACACGAAAACGAAAACTGCTGGAAAAACAAAAAGCCGGTAAGAAACGCATGAAGCAAGTGGGCTCGGTTGAAATACCGCAAGAAGCTTTCTTGGCCATCTTACAAGTTGAAGACAAATAGTGAACGCTCGAACTGACTCCTATAAAAAGACGCCAACATGACTTTGCAATCCATACTCGGAAACTTTGCGCTGATTCTGTTTCTGCTCACCGTGTTCACAGGCTGTATCTGGGCATTTGATCGTTTTTATCTTGCCCCTATGCGCCACCGTCAGGCGAAAGAATTACTGGATGAATTTGATGCGCGTACCGCACGCTTGACCGAAAGTGGCGTTAAACCCGATCCGGTTGCCCGTGCTGAGCTGGTTGCCAAACTCGAGGGTCAACCTACGTGGGTGGTTTATACCGGTAGTTTTTTTCCGGTAATCGCTGCGGTGTTTCTTTTCCGCTCGTTTATGTTCGAGCCGTTCAAGATTCCATCCAGTTCCATGGTCCCAACCCTCCAGATTGGTGATCTGATACTAGTAAATAAGTACACCTATGGCATCCGGCTGCCAATTGTTAATAAAAAGGTCATCGCCATTAACAACCCTTCGCGTGGCGATGTAATGGTGTTTAAATTCCCGAAGGATCCCTCACTTGATTACATCAAGCGGGTGGTGGGTATCCCGGGAGATAAAGTCGTGTACAGAAACAAGCGTTTATCGGTGAACGGACTAGAGCTGCCTTACGAGAAATTGCCCGATTATCTGGATGAAGAAAGGCTGACTTACTTCACGCATTTGCGTGAGGATTTAACGGGCGTTTCGCATCAGATTCTTAACGATGATCGTTTGCCCGGCTATGTGCCTAGCCCCGATGCTTTTCCTCAGCATGAATTGTGCAGCTATAACCTCGAGGGCTTTGAGTGTGTGGTGCCGGCTGGACATTATTTTATGATGGGCGATAATCGTGATAACAGTCTGGATTCGCGTTACTGGGGCTTTGTACCGGACAAAAATATTGTTGGAAAAGCATTTTTTGTTTGGATGAATTTGGGAGACTTTAAACGTATAGGCCCGTTTAAGTGATGACTTTGCGTGCTAGCTATGCCAAGTTGCACTCCGGCAAGCAAGCTACGCGTGGCTTTTCACTGATAGGTTTTTTGAGTTCACTCTGTTTGTTTGCATTAGCAGGTTTATTGGTGGTTCGGGCAGGCCCTAGCGTATTTGAGTACTGGGCGATTGAAAAAACAATCAAAGCCTCAGCCGCAGTTTCACAAACGCCTGCCGACGTGCGCGAGACTTTCGACAAATTGGCCTCGACAGGCTATATCGATTCTCTTAAAGGCAAGGATTTAGTCATAAAAGGAGTGGGCGATTCAATGAAAGTCAGCTTCTCTTATGAAAAAAAGATTTACCTGGCTGGCCCCGCCAGCCTGCTGATTGTGTATCGGGGTTCGAGTGGAACCGACCCCGAAGGAAAAACTCCTAACTGATCGCACGGCAAATGGATATCAACGCATTGCAAACTCGACTAGGTCACACCTTCAGGAATGCCGCATTACTGCAGCAGGCCCTGACGCACCGTAGTCATAGCAGCTTGCATAACGAGCGGCTTGAGTTTCTGGGTGATTCAGTGCTTAACTGCGTGATCGCTTCGCTCTTGTTTGATCGCTTCGATAAAATCGATGAAGGTGATCTGTCGCGTCTTCGTGCCAATCTCGTTAAACAACAGTCCCTGTATGAAATTGCTCAGCATTTAGAACTATCGCAATGTCTGAGATTAGGTGAGGGTGAACTCAAATCGGGTGGTTTTCGTCGTCCATCAATACTCGCAGATACGCTAGAAGCACTGTTTGGTGCGATTTATCTCGACTCAGGATTTGATGTGGCGTACAGCGTGATCAAAGAATTGTACGAACCCCTTATCGAAACCGTTGACCCCAAAACCTTGGGTAAAGATGCTAAGACATTATTGCAAGAGTATTTACAGGGAAAAAAATTCTCTCTGCCTCAGTACAACGTCGTTGCCACTCATGGCGCGGCACATAACCAAGAATTTGAAGTGGAGTGCTCAATACCTAAGCTAGACATACAAGTGTATGGCACCGGGGGAAGTCGTCGCGCTGGAGAACAAGCGGCTGCACTTTTAGCATTAGCGGCGGTTCAGGCAGCACTAGAAAATTCACCCAGCCTCCCTAGAAAATCACGGCAACGCACTACACAGCTCAAGCTCGCTGGTATTGCGACGTTTCAGCCCGATGCGCCGGCGGATACGCTTGAAAAAAAATCTGACGACAGTCGTAAGTCCGGTAAGCAGTCGCGCGGCAGCGTTCAGCAAGAGCAGGAAACTCTTTTACCTGACTCAGACGACCCGACTAAACGCGTCACTCAAAGCAAATCAGCATGACCGATAACTCTGCTGGACCCGATTTTCGATGTGGTTATATTGCCATTGTAGGCCGACCTAACGTCGGCAAGTCCACATTGATGAACATGCTGATCGGCGCTAAAGTCAGCATTACTTCGCGCAAGGCGCAGACCACGCGCCATCGCATCACCGGCATACAGACCGCTGATAACGCTCAGTTTATTTATATCGATACGCCTGGTTTTCAGACGCGTCATACCAATCCACTCAACAAAACACTCAATCGCACGGTGACTCAATCCTTGCAGGATGTGGATATCGTTTTGTTTGTTGTAGAAGCGGGTGTGTTTGGTGAGGCAGATAAGCAGGTAGTGCAGTTACTACCGGCCGACGCGACGGTTATTTTAGTGATTAATAAATCTGACAAGCTCAAAGACAAAGGCTTGTTGATGGCGTACGCGCAGCAAGTCGCTGCAACGCATAATTTTACGGCCATCGTTCCGGTATCGGCACGGCAGGGTTTTCAGCTCGATCGTCTTGAAGGTGAAATTCGTCACTACTTGCCTTTGAATAGCCCCGTATTTGATGAAGACGACATTACCGATAGAAGTGAAAAATTTCTTGCTGCTGAAATCGTGCGCGAAAAAGTATTTCGTTTTGTGGGTGATGAACTACCCTATACCAGCACCGTTGTGATTGAAAAGTTTGAACAAGAAGGCCAGCTACGCCGAATCTTTGCTGCTATTTTGGTAGGCCGTGATTCACATAAGGCGATGCTGATTGGGCAAAAAGGCGCTCGACTCAAAGAGATTTCCACACAATCACGCTTAGATATGGAAAAGCTGTTTGGCGGGCCGGTCTATCTGGAAATCTGGGTCAAGGTGAAATCGGGTTGGGCGGACAATGAAGCCGGGCTACGTGCCTACGGTTACGAGTGAGGCACGTGCGATGAATGCACTCGCCGTAACGAGTACTGAAGAGACCTCCGTATCCTCCACGCAGTCACGCGTTACAAAATCGACTGCGCGCACGAGTAATAAGATCAAACCGGTTGAGCGCGAGCATCGTGTCACCAATCAACCCGCATTTGTGCTGCATAGTTATCCGTATAAAGAAACTAGTCTGATCGTAGAAGTATTTGCGCGTGACTATGGGCGTGTGCCATTAATGGCAAAAGGTGCCAAACGACCGCATTCACAATTGCGCGGTGTATTACAAACTTTCCAGCCTTTGCAAGTTGCTTGGACAGGTAAATCTGAAGTGCGCACCATGGTATCGGCCGAATGGGTAGGAGGCTTGCGTCCGTTAGAGCGCTCAGCGCTGTTGTGCGGTTTTTATCTGAATGAATTGTTAGTCAAGTTATTAGCGCGCGATGATCCACATGCAGCTTTGTTTGATCATTACGTTGCAGCACTGAACCAATTAGCTCATGATGAACCGCCCGCCATTGTGTTGCGTAAATTTGAGCTAAGCTTGTTGAAAGAAACCGGTGTCGCAGGGAATATCAGTTGCGTAGCTGCTACCGGCCAACCGGTGCAAGCAGAGCAGCTGTATGTGATTGATCCCGAGCGCGGCCCGCGTGAAGCCACGGTGAGTGACACCATGCCAGTGGTCAACGGAAAAACACTGTTGGATATGGAGATGGGTGATTACTCCGATACGATTACTCAACAGCAGAGTAAGTTTTTGATGCGTTATTTACTGTCCCATCATTTGAATGGACTGACGTTGAATACGCGACAGATTTTGATTGATCTACTGCAGCTTTAATTGAATAAAAAACCATGAGCTTTTTGCAACCCCAACATCCTGTGATTGAACTGGGTGTGAACATTGACCATGTAGCGACACTGCGTAATGCACGCGGTACCGTATACCCCGATCCTGTGCAAGCCGCCATACTGGCTGAGCAAGCCGGTGCCGATGTCATCACACTGCACTTGCGTGAAGATCGACGACACATACGCGATGCCGATGTTGAAGCTATTCGTCCCAAACTAACGACTCGCATGAATCTCGAATCCGCTGTGACGGAAGAGATGATAGAGATCGCATGCCGTATCCGTCCTCAGGATGTTTGCTTAGTACCTGAGCGGCGCAATGAAGTCACGACCGAAGGTGGCTTGGATGTTATTCGCCATTTCGATGATATTCGTGCAGCGATAGAAAAATTAGCGCGGCATGATATTCGCGTCTCGCTCTTCATTGACGCCGATAACGAGCAAATCAAAGCATCCGCTGATGTTGGGGCGCCCGTCATAGAGCTGCATACTGGCCGTTATGCCGATACCGAAGGCCCAGCCCAACAGCATGAGTACGAACGAATTCGTCAAGCGGTAGCGATCGGCGTCACGCACAGGCTAAAAGTGAACGCGGGCCATGGACTGCATTACACCAATGTGCAGGCGATTGCAGAAATTCCTGATATCGCAGAGTTAAATATTGGCCATGCCATCGTTGCGCATGCTGTTTTTGTGGGTTGGGAAAATGCGGTACGAGAAATGAAGGCCATCATGATTCAGTCGCGACTAAAGGGCAGAAAGAGCTGAACGTATGATCGCTGGGATAGGCACCGACATCATTCGCATCGATAGAATAGCGGCAGCGCTGGAGCGTCATGGTGATCGATTCGCTGAAAAAATTTTAGGTCCGCAAGAACTCGAAAAATATCATCGTCGCAAAGCTAAAGTTGAAGCGCGCGGGATACGTTTTTTGGCCACTCGGTTTGCTGCCAAAGAGGCGTTTTCTAAAGCCATAGGTTTAGGAATGCGTATGCCCATGACCTGGCGCGCAGCGCAATTTTTGAATGCGCCCAGTGGCCAGCCCATCGTTGTTACTAGCGGCGCACTGACTCTTTTTATGCAGCAGCAAGGTCTAACAGCGCAGGTCACCCTGACCGATGAGGCAGACTACGCCGTTGCGTTCGTCATTGTGGAGAAACTATGAATAAGCAAACTCACGATCACTCATTTCGTCCACTCGGGCCCGTCATGCTTGATGTAGTGGGGACTACCCTCAACCAAGACGATATCCGTCGCATTCAGCATCCCTTAACCGGTGGCGTGATTTTGTTTGCGCGTAATTACACTAACCGTGAGCAGCTAACCCAATTGTGCAAAGCAATTCATGATGCTCGTCCGGGTGTATTGATTGCTGTTGATCATGAAGGCGGTCGCGTGCAGCGATTCCGCACTGATGGCTTTACGCATTTGCCCGCTATGAAAAAATTGGGTCAGCGCTGGGATGAAGAGGTACTTGAATCCTGCAAACTAGCGACTGCTGTGGGTTATGTTTTGGCAACCGAGTTGCGCGCCTGCGGTGTCGATTTATCGTTTACACCCGTGCTCGATTTAGATTATGGCGATTCAGAAGTGATTGGTGATCGTGCGTTTCATCGTGATCCACGAGTGGTCACCATGCTAGCTAAAAACCTTAACCACGGTCTCGCTCTCGCAGGTATGGCGAATTGCGGTAAGCATTTTCCGGGTCATGGTTTTGTTGCAGCCGATTCGCATGTGGCGATACCGGTTGATGATCGTCCGTATGCTGATGTCATCAAAGAAGATGCGGCTCCGTACGGTTGGTTAGGTATGAGTCTCTCGGCTGTGATGCCAGCACACGTTATTTATCCTACATTCGATAAACATCCGGCAGGCTTTTCGAAAAAATGGCTGACTCTGCTGCGCGAAAAAATGCAGTTTGAAGGCGTGATCTTCAGCGATGATTTATCAATGGAAGGTGCTAGCGTAGCGGGCAGTGTGGTTGAAGGTGCGCATGCGGCGTTAGCAGCGGGTTGCGATATGGTTTTGATTTGTAACTCACCCGATAAAGCCGATCAATTACTTGAAGGCCTAGATACCCAACGAATTCTTGATGCGAAGCGCTCAGCAGCACGTTTGTCGGCCTTGTTACCGACAGCGCATGCAGATGATTGGGATACATTGCAGCAAAACGAGACCTATAAAGCGGCTAAAAAACTAGTGAAGACAATCACTTAATTTTTCGCCGATGTGAACATCTGTATTCCGTGAATATAGATCACGTTTCAATGAACACTAAAAAAACCACGACTAACGAAGACGCCCCCTATCCCAGAGCGGGATTGCTCGAGGAGATAGGTCAGCTACCGCATCTGCCGGGCGTGTATCGTTATTTTGATGCGCAAGATAAGCTGCTGTACGTCGGTAAGGCGCGCGATCTAAAAAAGCGCGTTTCTAGTTATTTTCAAAAAACGTTGGCGAGCCCACGAACGGCCATGATGGTTGAGCGCATCGTGCGCATGGAAACTACCGTCACTCGCAGCGAAGCAGAAGCGCTGCTGCTAGAAAATAATCTGATTAAAACTCAGCAGCCGCGTTTCAATATTCTGTTTCGCGATGATAAGTCGTATCCCTACCTAAAGCTTTCGGGTGATGCCATTCCGCGTATGGCGTATTACCGTGGGGCGGTGGATAAAAAAAGTCAGTACTTTGGACCTTTCCCGAGTGCATGGGCAGTTAAAGAGTCCATGCAGATACTCCAGAAAATTTTTCTTTTGCGTACCTGCGAAGATTCTGTTTTTCAGAATCGTACTCGTCCTTGTCTTTTGCATCAGATCAATCGCTGCAGCGGCCCGTGTGTGAATTTAATCTCCAAAGAAGATTACGCAGTCGATGTGGATAACGCGGCTCAATTTTTGCGTGGTCGGCAAACCGAGTTGATGCAAACGCTAGAGAAAAAAATGCATGCATATGCCGAAGAGCTCAAATTCGAGCAAGCCGCCATAGTACGTAATCAAATCTCGGCACTGTCGCGTGTTTTGCATCAGCAAAGTATGGAAACTAGCGGCGACTCGGATATCGACATTATTGCGGTAGTCGTTCACGGTGGTCGTGCGTGTGTGAATTTAGCGATGGTGCGCGGTGGGCGACATTTGGGTGATCGCGCGTATTTTCCTGCGCACGTCGATACCGCACCGATGGATAGCACTGTCGAGGCAGAAGTGTTGAAGGCTTTCCTTGCGCAGCACTACATCGATAAATTTATTCCATCAACGCTGGTTCTTAGCATGGAGCTTGATGAACCCGAACTCATGATCGCGCTGATGGAGCAGTGCGGGCATCGCATACATTTAGTCTTTCAGCCTCAAGGACAGCGACGGCATTGGCAAGAGATGGCTGTTAAGGGCGCTGAAATTGCGCTGGCCCGATTATTGTCCGAACAAGGATCGCAGCAATCACGTACCCGCATCTTGGTTGATACCTTGTCATTGGACACAGCCGATATCGACGCGCTCAGAATAGAGTGCTTTGATATTAGCCATACATCCGGTGAAGCTACACAAGCATCGTGCGTGGTGTATCACCATCATCAAATGCAAAACAGCGAATATCGGCGCTACAACATCACTGACATTACCCCCGGTGATGATTACGCGGCGATGCGTCAGGTACTGACGCGACGATATGAAAAAGTGTTGAATGGCGATGGTGTTCTTCCTGAAGTGGTTTTAATCGATGGTGGTAAGGGGCAGGTCGAAATTGCGCGCCAAGTGCTATCTGAGTTGGGGTTAGATATCAGCTTGATAGTCGGCGTAGCCAAAGGCGAGGGTCGCAAAGTAGGTCTTGAGACCTTGATATTTGCGGATGGCCGGGCAGAACTCGAACTAGGCAAAGAATCGGCCGCCCTGATGTTAATTGCCCAGATTCGTGATGAGGCGCACCGCTTTGCCATCACAGGCATGCGTGCTAAGCGCGCTAAAACCCGACAGGCCTCGCGCCTAGAAGAGATTGAGGGCATAGGTGCCAAGCGCCGCCAAAAGCTATTGGCGCGTTTTGGTGGCTTGCGCGGGGTGGCCGATGCTAGCGTCGAAGAACTCGCCTCCGTGGAGGGGATTTCACGTCAGTTGGCCGAGGATATCTACCGCCAGCTACATTAAGTCGAAAGCCTCTTTCCTGCGTCAGCGATTAACGCTACATTAGCGACACCTCACTGAACTGTTGGCTTATTGTTTTACACCGACGCATGCCTTTAAATATTCCTATTCTTTTGACGTGGTTGCGCGTGGCGTTGATACCGCTGATGGTAGGAGTTTTTTTTCTGCCGGGGGATTGGTTGACGCCGTATGAGCAAGGCGTCGCCGCAACCGTCATTTTTGTGATTGCTGCCGTCACCGATTGGTTTGATGGCTACCTTGCGCGTCGATGGAATGAGACCACATCCTTTGGTGCGTTTCTTGATCCCGTGGCGGATAAATTAATTGTCGCCGGCGCGCTGCTTCTACTGGTGCAGTTAGGACGAACCAACTCGGTCATCGCATTCATTATTGTGGGACGTGAGATTGCCATTACCGCATTACGCGAGTGGATGGCGCAGATAGGCGCATCGAAATCAGTCGCCGTAAGCTCCATTGGAAAAATCAAAACCGCAGCACAAATGGTAGCGATTCCTATGCTGCTATATGCCTATCCCTTGTTTGGTTTGATCGATACCTTGTTCGTGGGCCAGCGCTTGCTCGATTTTGCGGCGGTACTGACGCTGTGGTCTATGTTTTACTATTTACGCAAGGCGTGGCCGTTGATTAAAGAGCGGCCTGACACGGACAAGCCATCAAGCGATGGGTAAGCTTGACAAAATTTCTACTTTATCGCTATAATCCCGCTTCTGTTTTTGCGGGAGTAGCTCAGTTGGTAGAGCGCAACCTTGCCAAGGTTGAGGTCGAGAGTTCGAGACTCTTCTCCCGCTCCAAGATACAAAAGGGAAGCTCACAAGGCTTCCCTTTTTCATTGATAGAAGCGCTGTTTCAAGCACTTTTAAGTGTTATCAGTTCTTGTTCTACATCGAGCGAAATAGCGCATTCGAAGTTACAATACGCACCCTTGGCGGGGTAGCAAAGTGGTTATGCAGCGGCCTGCAAAGCCGTGTACGCCGGTTCGATTCCGACCCCCGCCTCCAGTATTTGCCACCGTGTCCCTGCCGCCGCCGGTGAGGAGGCTAAAATCGCCCTCGCGCCCAGGTGGTGAA
>JBEGSP010000076.1:0-9059 GCA_041179845.1 Pseudomonadota bacterium | reverse complement strand
AAACCCGGTAGCAAGGCCGCGGCAAATAAATGGCGCCTGGAAGGATCGTGTGGATGATCTTTCATAAAATTTACCCAGCCCCCGAAAAATTAGTGCGGGATTTGAAACAGTGTTTTGAAGTTATTTGTCGTTGCTGAAGCTAGCGTGGTGAGCGGTACTTCCTTCAAATCAGCCAGATATTCAGCCACATGCCGCACAAAGCCCGGCTCATTGGTCTTGCCTCGCATAGGCACTGGGGCTAGATAGGGTGAATCTGTTTCGATGAGCATTCTTTCCAAAGGCACAGCACGTGCGACGGCTTGCAGATCTTTGGCATTTTTGAAGGTCACGATGCCAGAAAATGAAATATAAAATCCCATCGCTATAGCCGCGTTGGCGACTTCCAGAGATTCGGTAAAACAGTGCATGACACCAGCCACACCGCCTTGATCGGTACCGGCTTTTTCTTCATGCAGGATACGAAGCGTATCTTCAGAGGCATTGCGAGTATGAATAATCAGTGGCTTACCGCAAGCACGAGAGGCACGGATATGAACGCGAAAGCGTTCGCGCTGCCACTCGAGATCACCTTTCATACGAAAATAATCTAATCCGGTTTCACCAATGGCAACGATGCGCGGATGCTTTGCTAGCTCAACTAATTGTTCGGTGCTGGGTTCGGGGGTGTCATCGTAATCAGGATGAACGCCTACCGATGCATAAATATTGGGATAGGTTTCGGCGAGCGCCAACACCTGCGGGAATTCTGGCAAGGTCACCGAAACGCACAAGGCGTCACTGACCTGATTAGCCTGCATCGTGGCTAAAATGTCAGGCAGCCTTTCGGCCAACTCGGGGAAATTAATGTGGCAGTGAGAGTCAACAAACATAAGAACAGCCGATCAAATGCGAACCGGCCGTATTGTACGCTGCCAGCTCACATCGTATGGGTTGAGCGCGTCGAGCCCAGGGCCGTGCCTAACAACTCTTCGATACGCTGACGCAGCCGACGTCCTGAATCGTCGTCTGGCAGATGAATGCCAAATCCTTGCGTATGGCGATTACCCGCGCCCATAGGCGTGATCCATGCCACCTTGCCCGCAATCGGATAGCGTTGCTCATCCTGCATCAAGCTGAGAAGTAAAAAGACTTCATCGCCTAACTTGCAGACGCGGTTACCCGGCACAAAAATTCCGCCGTTACGCAGAAATGGCATGTAGGCCGCATACAGCGCAGCGCGATCGCGTATTGAGAGTGAAACAACGGAGGGGCGGAGTAACGAGGAATCTGAAGAGCTTGAAAATTCTTGCACGGTGATTCGGTCCATTCGAAAAACTAGCGTACGCCGAACGCTAGCTTCGACTCATCGTTGCTGGTGCGTTTTAACGAAATAGCTCGGCGTACTCTAGCAGCATGTCTTCAATGAAAAGCTTTGCCGACAAAGGATGCTCTGAAACGGCGCGGCGCGAGGCGGCATCGCGCACAGCTTTTTGTAGTCGGTCGACCGTCACTCGTGCGGCCAGCGCGGCGAGGCTGCTGCGATGCTCTGGGTAGTAGCGTACACGCGCGGCTAGCTTAATCGCCAGAAGATCATAGAGCCAGCGCTGTTGCCATGCCAGCAGTTGCGAGAGAGCGATTTTTTGTAGCCGATCTGCCACGCTTAAGGCCGAAGCGAGATCAGGTTTGGCTAGTTGAGATAGCCAGTCATGTTGAGCTTCAGCGAATTCACCTTGTGAAGCTTCTGACGCTGCCAAAGGTGCACCACCCTGCTCTGCTAGCCAGCGTTCTGCGTCATCTAAGCCCTGGGTCTTGAGCCAATCGTGCGCTGCCGCAGCATCGGGCATAGCCATTGCGAATTGTCTGCAGCGTGATCGTATGGTGGGTAATAATCGGTCGATACGATCAGAGACCAATATAAATACCGTGTCGGGTGGCGGCTCTTCCAAGGTTTTTAATAACGCATTCGCCGAAGGTGCATTTAAAGCTTCAGCGGGATAAAGCAAGATAACTCGGCGGCCAGCTCTATGCGTTGATACATTCATGAAGCTCGCTAAAGAACGAATTTGCTCAATGCGGATATCGCGCGAAGGTGTTTTACTGCTGGCGGATTTTTTGGTACTCGTTTCTTCGCTTTCGCTGGCAGCGTCGTCTTCGTCTTCCGCATCTAAGGCCTCGGGCCGTACACGACGATAGTCGGGATGACTGTACTGTTCGAACCAGCCACAGGAAGCGCAGGTTCCGCAAGCGTGGCCGTCTATCGACGGCGACTCACACAGCAAAGAGCGGGCAGCATGTTCTGCAAAATCGACTTTACCTATCCCATTCGGGCCATGAATCAATAAGGCGTGCGGCATGCGTTCGCGCATTTGTTGCCAGCGTTGCCAATCGTTTGCCTGCCAAGGATAAAGAAAATCACTCATCCAGTTGATCGATCAATTGCTCTAGTTGCTGAGTTACGTTGGTCAGCGGCTGGGTAGAGTCCACCACGCGTATGCGTTGTGGGAATTGCGCCGCACGCTGCAGATAGGCATCTCGTACTTTTTCAAAAAAATCCTGTTTTTCGCGTTCAAATTTATCGAGCGTTCGGGTGTTGTCCAGGCGCGCTCTGGCAACGTCCAGTGGCACGTCGAACAACAGAGTTAAATGCGGTTGAAAGTCGGCATGCACCCATTGCTCGAGTATGTCTAGCTTATGCGTTGATAATTGTCGTCCGCCTCCTTGATAGGCAAACGAGGCATCGGTAAATCGATCCGAAATAACCCAGTCGCCCCGCTCTAACGCAGGGGCAATCAATTTATCAATATGCTCGCGACGTGAAGCAAACATCAGTAGTGCTTCCGTTTCAAGATGCATGGGCTCATGCAATAAGAGTTCGCGCAAGCGCTCGCCTAAAGGAGTACCACCCGGCTCGCGGGTGGTAACAACGGTTTTTCCTTTGGCGCGCAGATACGCGGAAATCGTTTCAACGTGAGTGGATTTACCCGCACCATCGATACCTTCGAAGGTAATGAACTTGCCTTTAACCATGAATGCCTTATAACTATGCCTTCTAACTATGCCTTCGTTGATGACTATCTGCGCTGATATTTGTTGACGGCTTTGTTGTGGTCATCAAGGTTATCTGAAAACTGGCTGCTACCATCACCTCGAGCCACAAAATATAAGTCTTTACCCGGCGCCGGATTCAATGCGGCATCAATCGCATCTTTGCCAGGCAATGCGATCGGTGTTGGCGGTAATCCACTGCGGGTATAGGTATTGTAGGGGGTGTCAGTCAGCAAATCTTGTTTACGGATGTTGCCATCGAAACGTTCGCCCATGCCGTAGATAACCGTTGGATCAGTTTGCAACAACATGCCGCGGCGCATGCGATTAACAAACACTGAAGCGATCTTGGCTCGCTCAGCAGCTTTGCCGGTTTCTTTTTCTACGATAGACGCCATGATCAGCGCCTCATACGGATTATCGTAGGGTAAATCAGCCGCGCGATTAGCCCACGATTGTTTGAGCTTTTTCATCAGCTGTTGGTGCGCTTGTTGGTAGATTGTTAGATCACTGGTGCCACGCTCAAAAACATAGGTACTGGGATAAAAAATACCTTCAGGATGAGGAAAGCCTGGTGCGACTTTTTCCAGTAATTGTTCGATAGGCAAATTTGCGCCTTCTTGCTTCAACCATTTTTGCTTAGCTAGCTCGGCACGCATTTGCAGGAAGGTCCAACCTTCAATAATGGTGAGCGATTCTTTGATGGTGTTACCGCGAACTAGCTGATCGAGTAAGCCAATTGGATTGGTGCCGGGCTCAAGTCGGTAACTTCCCGGTTTAATCGCCGCTCCTTTACCCATGCCACGCGCCAAAAATTCCATCAGCCAGTGGTTCGCTGGTATGCCTTCGGCTTGCACTTGTTTCATGGCCGAGCGCAAGCCACTGCCGGGTGCGATGTTGAATTCTATGGGCTGGCCGTTAGGGGCAATTAATGGGTCACGTACCCAATACACCAGAAAGGCGCTGCTAAGCAGCGCTGATAGGACGATCAATGCTACGAGTTTTTTTATTATTCCCACGGTTGACTCCCTCGCCTTGCTTGGCTGCGCTGGTTTTTACGACTACGCAGGCTTTTTACGGGCCTTTCCAACGCGTTTTTCCGCGCGCCTCTATAATCCGTCCCGTAATGATAGCTTCCCACAGAGAATTACACCGAATTCATGGCTGAACCCGTATCTTCATGGCTGGATTTTCTGAATAAGCAGGGTGTACCCGCTGGTGTCTCCTCGGGCTCAGAATCAGCCGTTGCAATGCCTCCCAATCTCTTAGAGCATGGATTTATCAGCCCCTTGCTTGACCACGGGATCTTGTCTGTATCCGGCCAAGACGCGATAAATTTTCTGCAAAATCAGCTAACTAACGACCTCGCCAGTCTGGATCTGCACCACGCTCAGCTCTCTGGCTATTGCGCCGCGAATGGTCGTTTGTTGGCAACGGTGCTGCTCTGGAAATCTGGTGAGAGCATCATGATGCTGTTGCCGCAAAGTCTGCTGGCATCTTTTCAAAAACGCCTCCAAATGTTTGTGCTGCGCGCTAAAGTGAAGCTGGAGGATGCTAGCTCTTCAATGGTCGCATTAGGTTTAGGTGTCGCTCCGCAGCACCCACTCGAATTGGCTGGGCTTCCTGCACAACCCTTCGACTTATCAACTTTATTGGATGGTCAACTAATTCGTATGCCTGATGCAGTTGGGCTGACGCGATATCTTTGGGTAGGTCTTCAAGAACATGCGCCAGCGCTGTGGACTAAGGCGGCGACCCAATTAACGATCGCCTCCCCTGCCGCGTGGCATTGGACCCAGATTCAAGCGGGTTTGCCACAAATTCTTGAGCCTACGCGCGAAAAATTTGTTCCTCAGATGGTGAATTTCGAATTGATCGGTGGCGTTAATTTCCGCAAAGGTTGTTACCCGGGTCAAGAAATCGTCGCCCGCAGCCAGTATCTCGGCAAGCTAAAAAGACGCATGCAATTAGCCTCGACGAATGCCACCATGGCCTTGCCGGGTACGGAGGTTTTTTCTGATGCAGATCCAGGACAACCTTGCGGTATGGTGGTTAACGCCGAACTTGGTCCCGATGGACGTTTAGCTTGCTTAGTCGAAATGAAGTTGGAGCTTTTAGGCTCGAATATCCATCTTCAGAGTTTAGAAGGACCGCGCTTGGTGTTCGGACCCCTACCGTATTCGCTGGAAGCATCATCCTGAAATGGATTTATATGTCTACTATCGCGTGCAACATCACCATAGCGCTGAGCTGCAAGCGATGGTCATGACTATGCAAGAAAAGTTAAGTAATCTGCATGGGATGAATTTTTCACTTAAGCGACGCGTTGAAAAAAATGTGGATTACCAAACCTGGATGGAAATTTATTTTTCTGTGTCAGATAAATTTGCTGATCTGTTGGATCACGCCGTGACTAACGCTGGGGTAATGCGTTTGATCGATGGTAAGCGTCATAACGAAATTTTTATGGATATGCCACCATGTGCTTGATTGTTTTCGCATGGAAGTTACTGCCATCTTGCCCATTGATCATGGCAGCGAATCGGGATGAGTTTTTCAATCGTCCCGCCAAAGCAGCTGATTGGTGGGATGACTGCCCAGACGTCTATGCCGGACGCGATTTACAAGAAGGTGGAACCTGGTTAGGTATTAATCGGCAGGGTCGTTTTGCTGCGCTGACGAATATTCGTAATGGACAGCCACGACGTGCTGACTTGCGTTCGCGGGGTGAATTGGTTGCCGGCTATCTTGATTCGGAACAGAGCGCCGAAGATTATTTAGCTAAGGTTCAGCAATCAGCGGATCAGTACAACGGTTTTAATTTGCTGATCGGCGATGGTGAGCACGTCTTTTGGTTCTCCAACGAGAATGACTCTGACGCGTTACTTCTACAGCCAGGTATTTATGGTTTATCGAATGGTAGCTTAGATACGCCATGGCCCAAGGTAGTGCGCGCCAAGGCGCAATTTTCTAGTTTGCTATGCCAAAGCGCGCCCGATGACGCGTACTTCGATATGCTTTCTGACACTACGCATGCAGCCGACAGTCGACTGCCAGATACGGGCGTTAGTTTGGAGTGGGAGCGGCTGTTATCACCTATATGCATTGAGTCTCCCGACTACGGAACGCGTGCCTCAACGCTTTTAAAAGTACACAGTGCTGGCAGCGCTGAACTGCATGAGCGAGTGATACGCTAAAGCCGTTTTGCGCGATGCTAATCGAGTGTAAGACGCATAAGCCGATGCGGCATATCCGCCTCTAAAAATTCCTCACCTTCAGCAATGAATCCCTGTTTTTCATAAAACGCTAAGGCATGTGTTTGAGCATGCAGCAGCAAATCTTTGTGGCCTTCTTCGCGCGCATGTTGCAATAGCGCTTGCAAGACTTCTCTACCTAAGCCGCAACCGCGTAAGGGTTTAATGACAGCCATGCGACCTATATGACCATCGGGCAGTAAACGACCTGTCGCTACTGGTTGACCTTCTTCGTCATACGCAATGGCATGAGTACTGACTTCATCACCCTCATCCCATTCCAATTCAATCGGTACGTTTTGTTCAATGACAAAAACTTCGATGCGAACACGCTGAGCATCTTCACGCACGCTTTCCCAATCACCGGTGACAATCCTAAAACTCATAGCTTGACTGGGCATCCGGTTTCATAGGCCACTAGCACATCGCGCCAACTCTGAGGTACGGGTTCGCTTTTTCGGATGCGACTGTCGGCATGCACGTACATCATTTCACCTGAGACCAGCAGTTCATCGGCTTTGTAAATTTCTAAAACAAACCGCATCGAGCTTCGACCCAACTCAGAACAGCGAACACCGATATCCAACACATCATCAAACCGAGCAGGCGCGTGATATTCGATGGTGGCTTTACGGGCAAACAACTCTAAACCTACTTCTGCCTGAGCGATCACATCAGGTAATGCCAGCTCGCGCCAATACTCGGTAAAAGCGACATCAAAGTAATTCAAATAATTACCATTGAAGACTATGGCCTGCATATCCACTTCAGACCAACGTACGCGTAACGCATAAAAAAAAGAAAAGTCGTGTCTAGCCATAATAAAAAAAACAATTACTCAGTAAGAAAACGTTCAATCAGTTGATTTACCAACGCAGGATTTTCATGCACGATCCAATGCGTATGTTCAGGTAATCGTTCGATGACCAAATCATCAACCAATGATGGCAAGTCATCTAACAAAATCGGTAGTAGGGCTTTGTCTTGCATACCCCAGATAACGCGTACGGGAACCTTGCAATGAAAATTTTTCGGATCGAGCGTAAGTTTGCCCGCACCCAAATCATCACCATTCGTTGGATATAGCGGTGTCGCTCGATAGTAGTTAACCCCGCCGGTGAGACCGCGTGCCCAATTAGCGTGATAGCGCGCACGTGTGGGCTCATCAAACCAATGATCGGAAGGTCGGCCCATGCCGAGCATGAGTTGTTCCATTACACGGAAATTATCTTTAGCTAGCGCCTCTTCCGATCCCTTCGCACGTAACCAATTCATATATGCGCTCGCCTCTTGCTGCGGCTTGTCGTGCGCAAGCGCCATCGCAAAGGGATAGGGATGAGTTGAATTAATGATGATTAATCGCTGCACCAACTGTGGCTGGCCGATAGCGACATTCCATGCCGATGCACCGCCCCAATCATGGGCGACCAGTATGCAACTCTCGTAACCTAGGTGAGCAATTAACTGCTCAACATCTTGCGTAAGTAATTTGGGACGGTAAGCAGACACATCAGACGGCTGATCGGAGAGATTAAATCCACGCAGATCAGGCGCGACAGCAAAATGCGTCGTTCCAAATGCCTGTAATTGCTCATGCCATGCGTACCAAAATTCGGGGAAGCCATGCAAAAAAAGGATGAGAGGCTTGCCGCGCTCACCCGCACTAGCGTAATGCAGACGAATACCATTCGGTAGTGTCGCGAACTGCCCTTCTTGTATGCTGGCCTTCACTAGGCTTGCCCCTTCAGACCCGCTTGAAGTTTTTCACGTACATGCGGTGCCGCTTCATAGGGATCGCTAGGGTTGCGGCCAGTGACAATATCTTCCATGCGGCGCTGTACATTGCCTAAGGCAGCTGGATGTGAATAAATATAAAACGTGTTGTCGCGTATCGCATCAAAAGTTCGTTGTGCGACATCAGCCGCACTCACCTTACCCGAGGAGACCGCTTTTTCAAGGACTGCTTGCGACACTTGCTGACTCACTGTTGGACCATCACTTGATTTCAACTCATCCGGCCGATTTTTATGAGACTGGCTAATACCCGTTTGTACAAAGTAAGGACAGAGTACCGACGCACCTATAGGCGCTTCGACTAGGGAGAGATCGTGATACAGACTTTCTGAAAGCGATACCACTGCGTGTTTGGATACGTTATAAATACCCATCGTTGGTGGGTTCAACAAGCCAGCCATGGAAGCGGTATTCACAATATGGCCTTCGTAATCTGGGTCGCTTTTTGCGCATTCGAGCATTAACGGTGTGAATACTCTAACCCCATTAATCACACCCCAGAGATTAACTCCGAGTACCCAATCCCAATCCGCGCGTGAGTTTTCCCAGATAAGACCACCGGCACCTACACCTGCATTGTTAAACACCAAATGCACTGCACCGAAGCGCTTCAATGCTGCATTCGCTAATGCTTCAACCTGTTCACCTTTGCTGACATCACAGAGTTGGAAAATAACTTCAGCACCCGCTACTTCTAATTCTTTGGCTGTATTGGCTAACGCTTCTTTTTGTACATCAGCCAGCACTAATTTCATACCTAAGCTAGCGCCTAAAAATGCAAACTCGCGACCAAATCCACTGGCGGCACCCGTGATTACAGCGACGCGATTGTTAAAATTTTTCATCGTAGTCTTCTACTAATTTAAATTAATTTGACTAATTGTTTGCCGAAATTTTTCCCGCGTAATAGACCGATAAAGGCTTCTGGTGCACTTGCTAAGCCTTCAGATATCGTTTCACGGAATTTCAATTGGCCACTCGCTACTA
>JBEGSP010000075.1:0-6607 GCA_041179845.1 Pseudomonadota bacterium | reverse complement strand
CCGCGATTCAGGCAAATGATTTGGTGGGTCGCAAAACGCTGCGTGATGGTGGAGAGCTGGCAAAAAATTTACTTGGTCAAGTTTCAGCAACGGCTGCTGAATTAACCAGTTCCGGCCATGCTGAGTTAGTAGCGATTGGTCAGCGCTTAGCGGCTGCAAGTGCCGATCTGAAGAGTATCGTTGAATTTATTGCGGCTAACGGCAAGGCTGACATCAAAGCCGCCTTTGCTGGCAGCGTGCCTTATCTGAAAATCGCAGGCATCGTGTTTGGCGGTTGGCAGATGGCACGTGCCGCGAAGATCGCTACTGCAAAATTAGCTGAAGGCGGAGGTGATGCCTCTTTCTATACTGCGAAGATCGCAACTGCGCGCTTTTTTGCTGATCATTACCTGAGTACTTCTTCGGCAGCACGGATTGCGATTGTTGAAGGTAGTGCGGGAGTGTTGGCACTCGTTGACGAACAGTTTTAATTTATTCGCGTTGAGTGCAGCGGTCATTTAAATGTTTGATTAGCCGTAAGCGCCGCCTGTCAGTACCAGATCGAAGGCGCGCGCGATAACGGTGAGCAGCAATGTCGCTCCGTAAAAAAGATTTAACACCATCATCGCTGGAATTGGCCAGCGACTGTCTGTTTTGATGTCTGATTCAGCGTTGTACTTCGCATCCCATTTTTCATCCGCTGTCAGACCCATTACAAAAGTCTCTAGGCTTGCCGCCAGTAGCGAGAGCACCGCGGGTGCCGCGTAGGCCAGCAGGGGCCAGTCTGGATGCAAGACGAATAACAGACCTGAAGCCGGTAAGCTCGCTGCATGCAGCCAACCCCAGCGATCTTTCATGCCATGTAGATAAAATCGGTGCAAGCCTGCGCCACCCAAAACGAGTGCGAGTATCGTTGCTAAGGCTTTGCTTTTAAACGTTGAATTCATTTGTTTTTGCTTCGAGATGAGAGTGCAACCCAAGTTTATTGCTAAATTTAAAACTAGCTGGCGATGCTTATGTTTGCGGTGGCCGCAGTGTGCACTGTCCCGTCAGTGATGGCAAATTGGCTGAGTCGGCACCTGAAATCTAGTGAAACTTGCCCGCATAGGGTGAAAATCCACAATAAATCAGCCACTTCCCGCATTTTGGCTTGTCCCTTCAGTGCGAAAAACGCTATAATCGCGGTCTTTTTTCGTGTCCGTATTTCCCCCTTTTTGGTAGAGAAAATTATGGTTGTTATCCGTTTATCCCGTGGTGGTGCAAAGAAGCGCCCTTTTTACAATATCGTTGCTACTGATTCGCGCAATCGCCGCGATGGCCGCTTTATTGAGCGTATCGGTTATTACAACCCTGTCGCTTCTGGCGCAGCTCAGCCTTTCAGCATCGATCAGCAGCGTTTGACTCACTGGCAAAGCGTTGGTGCGCAATTGTCACCAACCGTCCAGCGTTTGATCAAAACCGCCGGCAAGCAAGCTGCCTGATTTGACGATGTCGGGTACTCCGGGAATCCCGGTTCCCGATGATCTGGTTTTGGTGGCCCATGTAACGGGTGCCTATGGTCTGGCAGGTTGGGTCAAGTTAAAGCCTTATTCGGATGATGCGGGTGCTTTGGTGCACGCAAAAACCTGGTGGCTAGATAAACCTGAACTGCGTGATGTGGATGTACTGCAGGTGCGATCGCAAGGTGAAGATCTAGTGGCGCATTTGATGGGTGTAGTCGATAGAAATTCAGCTGAGGCGCTGAAGGGCGCAACAGTTCAAGTAAGGCGAGCGCATTTCCCGCCACTTGATGATGGAGAGTTTTACTGGATCGATCTGATCGGCCATGCGGTTGAAAATCTCCGAGGAGAACCGCTCGGTGAAGTCACCGGTCTGATGGATAACGGCGCGCATCCTATCTTGAGAGTTGCGCTTCCGGGTTCAGAAAAGGCCCTCGAACTATTAATCCCCTTTGTGGACCAGTTCGTTACTTCAGTTGATTCAGCAGCAAAAAGAATACAGGTGGATTGGGAGCGCGATTACTAGCTCTCGGTTCTGGGGGGTGGGCATGCAGTTTGATGTGATTTCGCTCTTTCCTGAAATGTTTTCGGCACTGACGTCATCGGGGATTACTCGACGAGCGTTTGAGCAAAAACGATGTGAGCTGTCTTTGTGGAATCCGCGAGATTTCACCAACGATAATCATCGCACTGTGGATGATCGGCCGTATGGCGGAGGCCCTGGAATGGTGATGATGGCCGCTCCGCTGGAATCGGCCATCACAGCAGCAAGTCAGCGGCAGCTAGCGTTGGGTTTACCTAAGCCTAGAGTGATTTATATGTCGCCTCAGGGTGCGCCACTCACTCATTCACGGGTGATGGCGCTGACAGAAGCAAAAGGATTAGTGGTTTTGTGTGGTCGTTACGAAGCAGTCGATCAGCGTTTGATCGATCGTTGCGTCGATGAAGAAATCAGCTTAGGCGATTTCGTTTTGTCCGGTGGTGAGTTGCCGGCCATGGCGTTGATGGATGCAGTGATCAGGCAATTGCCAGGTGTGTTGCATGATGATGCATCGGCAGTGGAAGACAGTTTTGTGAATGGTCTTCTCGATTGTCCACACTACACGCGACCAGAGATGTATGAAGATACTAGTGTGCCAGCAGTATTGTTAGGCGGGCATCACGCAGAAATAGAAAAATGGCGGCGTGAGCAAATGCTTCATGCCACCCAGCGCAAGCGCCCTGATTTACTCGCTAAGGCGCGCGCAGCAGGATTGCTGACCAAGGCTGATGAAGCCTTTCTTAAGCGTAGCAGTAAGTAGTTTGTAGTGAGTAGTGATTTGATTGTAGTTCGTCGAGGGGCAGTCAAGCTTTTTAAATGCTGCCCTGTTATGTGTAATTCATCCTCTACCGGGCATAGTCGTTATCAGCGCCGGCACGATGCAAAGGAGCAAACCATGGATCTGATCCAACAATTAGAGCAAGAAGAAATTACCCGTCTGGGTAAAAACATCCCTGAATTCGCACCTGGCGATACCGTTATCGTTAACGTGAACGTGGTTGAAGGTAACCGCAAACGTGTACAGGCCTATGAAGGTGTAGTGATATCCCGTCGTAATCGTGGCTTGAATTCGAACTTCATCGTTCGTAAAATCTCGTCAGGCGAAGGTGTAGAGCGTACTTTCCAATTGTATTCACCACTGATCGCTTCGATTGAAGTGAAACGTCGGGGTGATGTTCGTCGTGCCAAGTTGTACTACCTGCGTGAACGTTCAGGTAAATCGGCGCGTATTCGCGAAAAATTGCCTAGCCGTCGTACAGCTGATTCCGCGGCGGAGTAAGCACTCGAGTTACGGCAAACCGAAAAGGGCACCGAGCGTGCCCTTTTTCTTTTTTGAATGCTGATGAAAAATCCGTTTGATCCTACCGCAGCACCGATTGATTCTTTGGCTTCTGAGCAGGCCTTAGCATTGGATCGCTTACATCCCGAGTGGCTGCGTCAACGTTTTCGCCAACCTGCCGAATGGACGCCGGAATTTACCGATGAACATGTGCTGCGTGATACGCAGCGCGTGCCCGTACCTGCGTCGGTGCTGATGCCCTTAGTGGTGCGTGAAAATCATATTTCTTTGTTGCTTACCCAGCGCACGGCCCATCTGCATGATCATGCAGGTCAGATTAGTTTTCCTGGTGGCCGAGTTGACCCCGATGATGAAGACGCTATCGCCACCGCCTTGCGTGAAACTGAAGAAGAGATAGGTCTGTCTCGTCGCCATATCGAAGTGATCGGTTCATTGCCTGACTACTTCACGGGTACCGGTTTTCAGGTCACTCCCGTGGTCGGCTTAGTTCATCCGCCGTTTGATTTGGCCGCTGATGAATTCGAAGTCGCCGAGATCTTTGAAGTGCCGCTACATTTTTTGATGGATGGTGCTAACCACCAACGTCGCAGTGCTGAATTTCCCGGTAAGCCCGGTCGTCGGACGTTTTATGCGATGCCTTTTCAGCACTATTTTATTTGGGGCGCCACTGCCGCCATGCTGCGGAATCTTTATCATTTTGTACGCGCTTGAGCCGGGTATGCATTACTCTTCATTTAGCTTATGATTTACTGAAATTCCAGCGCTTCTTATGACTCTGTTTTCTATACTTTTCGTTCTGCTGATTGAACAGTTCCGTCCTCTGCGTGCGGACAATCCTATCTATGCCGCAATACGTGTATTCGCGGCTCGCATAGAGCATAGTTTTAATGCAGGTCGACCCGAACACGGTCGTATGGCCTGGTTGGCCATGGTATCGGTTTTGGTGGCACCTACCTTGTTGATCTACTGGTTGCTTGCGTTGGTAGGGCCATTGGCGCAGTTCGTATGGAGTGTGTTGATTGTCTATTTGACGATGGGTTTTCGTCATTACAGTCATTACTTCACGGCGATTCAAGCGGCCTTGAACAATGGCGAGCTGACAGAAGCGCGTGATCTTCTTGCAGAATGGACTGGGCAAGATGTGCGCGATCTTGATTTCCATGATGTTGCTCGCTTATCAGTAGAAAACGCATTGATCACTACCCACCGACATGTGTTTGGTGTTTTTTTATGGTTGCTGCTGCCGATTGGGCCTGCCGGTGCTGTCATTTACCGTGTCGCAGAATACTTGTCACGTGCATGGACTGAGCCCGAGCATCTGCGCCAAGAATCATTTGGCACATTCGCTAAAACAGCATTTGACTGGATAGATTGGCTTCCGGCGCGCTTAACCGCGGTAGCTTTCGCCATCGTCGGTAATTTCGAAGACGCAATTTATGCTTGGCGAAATTTTGCTCGTCGCTGGGCGAGTCACACCACCGGCATCATTTTGTCGGCGGGTGGTGGTGCAATGGGAGTACGGCTGGGAACGCCTGCTGAATATGCGCCTGCAGTGCCTGAAGTTGATATCACGCGTTACGAATCCTCTAGCCCTGAACTTGAGATTTTGCCAGGCGAAGAACCCTCAGCACGTTCATTGCAAAGTACCGTAGGCTTGATTTGGCGCGCGCTTCTTCTTTGGATATTACTGTTGGTTCTGGTCTCTGTTGCTAACTGGCTGGGCTAAAAATACTTCCATAGGCTGAGTGCCTTAAGGACGGCTAGAAAGTTGGCGTCCTTGTGGTTCTTTTCTAGTAAAAATGCGGGTACAGCTTTGTTTCCCCTCTCATATTCGGTAAGATAGCGACAAATGGTGTGCTGCAGCAAAATGCCACCCAACCCCTATCGTTTGAAAGCCTGCCCGCCGCATGGCCGACCCGAGTTCAGAATTTTCCAGCCAAGCGACCGACTTCATCATTCAGGGCTTGACCAGTAAAGGTAAACCCTTCCGGCCTAGTGATTGGGCCGATCGCCTATGTGGAATTATGGCGCGTTTTAATCCTGACGCTGGCAGTGGTTATGACCTTCATCTTCAGTACTCCCCTTATGTACAACCTGCGCTGATTGAGGGCGTGCGATCGGTTTTGGTTGACGCTAAGTTGTACGCGCTTGAGCCCATGGCTTATCACTTTATGCGCAGCTTCGCTAAAGATAATGATTTAGTCATCATCGAAGCATGTCTGCTACCTAACAAGCACTGAGTAAATAAAAGCGCGACGATTGTCTCGCATGTAGTAAAGCTAATGCCTTACTTCAATAGGCTTTTGCATTGCATAGCTGCACAGTTGCGCTGGATAGCAATAAATTCACCAATAATTCGTAATAAATCAGCACTCATCTGATTCATTCATAAAATTTCTATCATTCTTTTATGGAGAAGTTTTATATGGATACCTTCATACGACCTCCTATGCATACACGTATGCATTAGCCATACAGCAATCGTTGAATCACTTCAAAAAATTCATAAATCGAACTAATGATCGATATTAGACCGGTTAATTGAATTGTTAATGCGCGAACTAGCAACTTGTGCGATTTAATTTCGTTTGGCGCAACCTGTTGCTCTGATTCACTGGGCTGTTTATCAATCATGCCGGGTTCGCGAAAAATCGCAGGCTTTAGCCTGATTGAATTAATGATTACGCTAGTTGTCGCTAGCCTACTGGAAACGGTTGCTTTGCCAGCCTACCGCGATCACATGATACGCGGTGCTATTCCTCAAGCGACCGGTGGTCTGAGTCTGTTTGCAATGCGAATGGAAGAGTATTACCAAGATCATCGTACCTACGCTAATGGTACTAAGTGCGGCGCGGCCACGCCTGCAAGCGAAAAATTCAGCTTTAGTTGTGTCACAGCTTCCGCGGGACAGTCGTATGTGCTGACCGCTGTTGGAATCAGTGGGGATCTGACTGCATTTTCTTATACCTTGGATCAGTCGGGAGTAGCTAAGACGATCGCTTTACCTACAGCATGGGGAAACGTTCCAGTGAATTGTTGGATCATTAAAAAAAATGCCACCTGCTGAACACGCTATGAGCGTTGTGTATGAATGATTACTCAGGTTTTTCGTTAATCGAGTTAGTAATTACCCTGACAGTTTTATCTATCGTGCTTGCTGTGGGTGTGCCTTCCGCTATCGGCTGGGTTCGAGCAATGGAAGTGAGGAGTAGTGCAGAAAGTCTGCGTAGCGCATTACAGCGCGCTCGAGCCGAGGCCGTTGCTCGGAATACGCGCGTACGAATTACT
>JBEGSP010000074.1:0-9079 GCA_041179845.1 Pseudomonadota bacterium | reverse complement strand
CAGCAATGAAGCTGATTAAGTAGGGTCGGCCTTCTTTAACAAAAATCCTATGCGCGGAAAATGAATATGAACCTGACCCAACTGCGCATCTTCGCGACTTAACGTGTAACGAGTACGAGTTGCAGCAACTAAACGTCCCACCGTGGGTTCCAGACCAAAACTTTCTGCCGTAATCACGACATTCGAGCCCAATGCAATGCCGTGATCATCTTGATGAATTTCGTCACCCAGTATCATTGGCGATGAATCACGCGCAATCGCTAGTGCAGCCTCTGCTGTCATCTGCGTAGCCGCTCCATGTCCAATACTAGCCATACGATCCATCCAAGCTAAAACCGCAGGTACGGATTCCAAAATGCTCGCCACTGGGGGCACCTGATGGCGCGTAAACCATAGCGCGTGATAGACCGAAAAATCTGCCACTGATGGATGATCACCTAAGAGCCACGAGTGATGCTCAAGCATATGTGAAATTCGGCGCAGATAACCACGATAGGTAGCAGTAGCGTCAGCTGGTGGCATACGTGGTGCATTGTTTCTCATAGCTGCTCGATCGGCGGCAAAGTGTTTCAGCTTATCGGCATCGGGGAACATGAAAGTCGCTCCTGCAGGCTGAAAGTTGTACGCCATCGCGACCTGAAATAAGGTGCTATCTGCCCACTGCGCCACCGTACGTGCCAAGCCCTTTTGAGCTTCAGGATAAAGCGTCGGTGATGGCTGTCTGTGTTCAAGCACATCGCAGATCAACGCTGTATCGCAATAGATATCTGCGCCGATTTGTAATACCGGTATGCGGCGATAACCACCCGTTAGCGCAACCAAATTTGGCTTGGGCATGATCATCGGCGCCAGCACCGATTGCCATGATATTTTTTTGTAGCCGAATATGAGTCGCATTTTTTCTGCGAATGGCGATTGCGGGTAATGGTGCAGAATTAAATCCGACATCAGGGCTCCAATAAAGTTAAGTAATAACTCCATCCTACCCGAGCATCAGCCACCTCTGTCATAGCTTGCTTTTATGCTAAATCGAAGCAGAGGCTAGACTGAGATTGACCAGGTTTCAGGCTATACTCGAGACTATTGACGTTAACGTAAGCGTCAACCTAGCCGCAACCGCACGGCGCCTATTCCGGAGAACTCCATGACCGATTTATCGGTGTCACAAAAACTGACTTCCTACACACCCGCCAACAAAGTGCGCTTCGTCACAGCCGCCTCACTGTTCGACGGTCACGATGCCTCGATCAACATCATGCGACGCATACTGATGTCGCAAGGCGCGGAAGTCATTCATTTGGGTCATAACCGATCAGTCGATGAAATCGTTACCGCTGCGCTGCAAGAAGATGCGCAAGGTATTGCGATATCGAGTTATCAGGGTGGTCATGTTGAGTACTTCAAGTACATGATCGATTTGCTGAAACAACGTGGTGGCGCTCACATCAAAGTGTACGGTGGTGGTGGTGGCGTTATCGTTCCTTCAGAAATCAACGATCTGCACGACTACGGCGTGGCACGCATTTTTAGTCCAGAAGATGGTCAGCGTATGGGCTTAGCCGGCATGATCAGTTTCATGATCCAGGCGTGCGATACCGATTTATCTGTCCATGCGCCTAAGACACTGGCCGCACTAACGCAAGGTGAAATGAGTCAACGTCAGCGCCCGCTAGCGCAACTCATCACCGCTTTAGAAAATGACAAAGTTTCCGCTGAATTAAAAAAATCGTTGCATGACGCAGCAGCACTCTGCAAAGTGCCTACGCTAGGTATTACTGGTACTGGTGGCGCTGGAAAATCATCATTGACTGATGAATTAATTCGCCGCATACGCATCGATCAAAGCGATGCATTAAACATTGCTGTGATTTCTATTGATCCATCACGTCGCAAATCGGGGGGCGCCTTGCTTGGCGATCGTATTCGTATGAATGCGATTAATCCGTGGGGTGGAAAAGAACGCGTCTTTATGCGTTCACTCGCTACACGTGAAGCAGGATCAGAAATTTCTCAGGCACTGCCCGATGTGATTGCAGCGTGTCGGGTTGCCGGTTTTGATTTAATCATCGTAGAAACCTCTGGCATAGGCCAGGGTGATGCCGCGATTGTTCCGCATGTGGATTGCAGCTTGTATGTGATGACACCTGAATTTGGTGCCGCATCACAATTAGAAAAAATCGATATGCTCGATTTTGCAGATTTTGTCGCCATCAATAAATTTGATCGTAAAGGCTCGCAAGATGCCTTGCGTGATGTAGCAAAACAAGTTCAGCGTAATCGTGAACAGTGGGATAAATCAACCGAAGAAATGCCCGTCTTTGGTACGCAAGCATCGCGCTTTAATGATGATGGCGTCACCGCGCTGTATCAAGGCGTGTTGCCGCGATTAACTGAGCTCGGTTTAAAAACAGCAGCCAGCAAACTTACACCGGTCAGTGTGCGTTTTTCATCAGGTCGTAATGCTATCGTGCCACCGGCACGCAGCCGTTATCTGGCTGAAATTGCTGACTCGGTGCGTGGCTATCATCGTCGCGTAGAAAAAAATGCACTTACTGCACGCGAACGTCAGCAACTGACCGAAGCTAAACGCATGATGCAAGCTGCCGGCAAAACCATTGATGCCGATGAACTCATTACTCTGCGTGAGAATGCTCTTGATGCTGAGGCCAAGCAATTGCTGTCGCAATGGCCTAGCGTACAAGCTACCTACTCTGGCGAAGCGCATGTCACAAAAGTGCGCGATAGAGAAATTCGTACACAGCTAGACTGGAAAACTCTCTCAGGTAACTCGATACGCAAAGTCTCGCTTCCGAAATATGCAGACCATGGCGATCTACTGCGCTGGCTGATGAAAGAAAATTTACCCGGCTATTTTCCTTACACCGCCGGTGTGTTTCCTTTCAAGCGCGAGAATGAAGATCCAACGCGCATGTTCGCGGGTGAAGGTGATGCCTTCCGTACTAATCGCCGCTTCAAACTAGTGTCCGAAGGCATGCCCGCAAAGCGTCTTTCAACCGCATTCGATTCAGTCACACTATATGGTGCTGATCCCGCGATACGCCCTGACATTTACGGCAAAGTCGGCAATTCAGGTGTGTCGATCGCCACGCTGGAAGATATGAAAGCTTTGTACGACGGCTTTGATCTGTGCGATCCCACCACATCGGTATCAATGACCATCAATGGCCCTGCACCGAGCATACTCGCCATGTTTATGAATACGGCGATTGATCAACAACTAGAAAAATTCAAAGCTGAAAAAGGTCGCGATCCCTCCGCTGACGAAGCCACTCAAATTCGCAACTGGGTTTTACAAAATGTACGCGGCACGGTGCAAGCCGATATTCTGAAAGAAGATCAAGGTCAAAATACCTGCATCTTCTCTACAGAGTTTTCTTTAAAAGTGATGGGCGATATACAGCAATATTTTGTCGACCATCAGGTAAGAAATTTTTATTCCGTGTCTATCTCGGGTTATCACATCGCTGAAGCAGGTGCCAACCCCATCTCGCAACTGGCTTTTACGCTCTCAAATGGTTTCACGTTTGTGGAAGCCTATCTGGCACGCGGCATGAGCATTGATGATTTCGCACCTAATCTATCGTTCTTCTTCTCGAACGGCATGGATCCTGAATACACCGTACTGGGTCGCGTGGCACGTCGCCTGTGGGCCATCGCACTACGTGAGAAATACGGCGCTAACGATCGCTCACAAAAACTGAAATATCACATTCAAACCTCAGGCCGCTCACTGCATGCGCAAGAAGTTGATTTCAACGACATCCGCACTACCCTGCAAGCCTTGATCGCCATTTACGACAACTGCAATTCTCTGCATACCAACGCGTATGACGAAGCAATCACCACACCCACCGATGAATCAGTTCGTCGAGCTTTAGCGATACAGCTAATTATTAATCGTGAGTGGGGTCTGGCGAAAAACGAAAATCCTAGTCAAGGCTCTTTCATCATTGAAGAATTAACTGACTTAGTAGAAGAAGCGGTATTACAAGAATTCGAACGCATCGCCGAACGGGGTGGTGTTTTGGGCGCTATGGAAACCGGCTATCAGCGCGGCAAGATTCAAGAAGAATCCATGCTGTATGAACACAAAAAACATGATGGCAGCCTACCCATCATCGGTGTGAATACTTTCCGCAATCCTAAGGGTGACACGGTTCAGCAACAGCTAGAATTAGCTCGCTCTACGGATGATGAAAAACAATCGCAACTCAAGCGGCTGGCTGATTTTCACCATCGCAATCAAAAAGCCGCTGAAATTGCACTCAGTGCGCTTCAAGAAGCGGTCATCCGCGATGATAATGTTTTTGCTCACTTAATGAGCGCTGTGCGTGTTTGTTCTTTAGGCCAAATTACCGATGCTCTGTTTGAAGTGGGCGGGCAGTATCGGCGTAGCATGTAAAATTTGCATAATCAATCTTATCAAGGAACCTTGCCAAAAAATTAGTTACAGAGCGGTCTCTTTAAAAGGAGAATCTGTAATGAAGCGCACTACACCAGATCGTGTGGCGAGCAATCGCTCAGGGGATAACCCGACATCACAAGCGAATGAAGATGATGCGGTTGGCGCCCAAAATGAAGGGAATTGGTACAACCCAAAAATGAAACAAAAGGGTAGGCAAATAAAACCGTTAACACCAGAGGAAATGGAAGCTCGTTTATTTCTTACCCTTGCCTCACAATCCGAAATTCAAAATAAAGAAATACATATCAAGATCGGCAGACCAGATTCTGCGATTTCAGTACTTCCGCTCGATATCATGAACAAAATCGCCAGCTTTATTCCATGCAGTAAAGCTCAATCGAATTTTGCGCTTACCAATCGTTCGAATTATTTAAGCCTTGATAAACACCACCCACTAAGACGCTTCCCTGGCTTAGTCAGTGATATGAAGCGTACATGCCAAGGCCAAAAAATGGCTCGCTTGGATCTCATGAAGAAGTTCGATGATCACATCAAAAGTGATGGTGGCTACGATAGTGTGTTGCTTACTCCGTTGTCATCATTAAGTCGCCTCTCCATGGCCATTGCCATGATGGAGTGGGCTCAAAATCAAACAGTCAAAGCTGACAAACTAGCCTGTATCAAGCTAGCTCAAGAACGATTAGTAACAGAATTTACTTCGCTGGCAAATAATACGGCAATCAAGCCAAACGAATTACGTGGCGAATTACGTGACGAGCTACTGGCAGCAATACGTGCAGTACTAACAGCACCCGCAAGTAAAACTAATCGGACGCGCAGCCTTGTTTTTTCTATGGAGATTGGGAAACAAATAATGCACGTTTTAAAGGGCGATCTGCTTGATGAAGCTACTCAGCGAGAAATATTTTTTGAAGTGTTAAAAGCCAACCCGGATGACGAGAAAAATATTGGCTACTTAGAAAAAGAAGCTGGCCGCTGGCCTTTAGAAGATCTTGCAGTAGCGATGATGTATAGACCGAATTCTTTACTTTTCCATCGTCTGACAGAACTATCCCCTACGGAACGTCCTGCAGCCGTTAAAAAAATAATACAGACTATCCTGATAACACCCCACGCTAAATTTCACTCTCATTACGCAAAAAATATTATTCAAGTATGTGCTATGTGTTTAGCTACTCTTAACCATGAATTAACCAGTGAAACAGACTCGCTAATTAATTCGTTTATCGATCTGTTTCGCCATGTCGCAGATCGGCCGTCACCGACAAGCGATGGAATAACAAGTAAAAAAATTAAGCTATTTAGAATTAATTCAATTCATGAAGACCATGAGAGAGAAAGATTTCTTTCCGGTTTTGAATCAGGCGACACGCTAAAAGCAGAAAAAACTCTCGTTACCTTAATTAGTAAATTTTCTTCTTATTTTTATGACTCTCCCTACGAATTCAAAGGCTATGTATATCGCCGAATGATGGACTGGATTAAGGTAATGCCTGATCGTGAGCTTGCAGCCAAAATGACATCTAGTTTGAACAAATCATTTAACGTTTCTGTCTCAAGCACTCAAGATTGATCCGCAATATTTCTCTATCATTGCCCCACCGCTGGTCATTCCTAGCTACCAAGTTGACCAGCGGCTTCGCGTTAACTCACATTAATCCACACCGATCTCACGACGAAAAGAAGCAAAGAAGCTAGGTGGTGGTTAAAATGTCTGCTTAAATCTATTCGCCAGAGCCAGATGGCCACGTCACCCTGAGATCCATGCCGCTCGTTACCAAAAGAATGTCGACCTATCCCCGCAGCTATGCCGCTCGTCAGGGCAGGCCGTCATGAGCCTGGCTGTCGTTTGGTTTAAACGTGATCTGCGGGTTTTTGACCATGCACCCTTGGTCGAGGCTAGCCGTCATCCCGATGTACTGCCTCTGTATGTGTATGAGCCGGAAATCATCCGCGCTCCAGATTTCTCTACCCAACATCTTGGTTTTATTAATGAGTGTCTGGACGATTTAGATCAGGCACTCGCTGGTCGTGGTAGCTCATTGCTGATTTTGCACGGTGAGATAACGACGGTGTTTAAGCGTCTACTTGATAACTTCGGACCGTTTACCCTCTACTCCCATGAAGAGACGGGTAATGCGATTAGCTACGCGCGCGATCGTCGCGTTGCTGACTGGTGCCGCAGTCACAGCATCGCATGGAAAGAATCGCCCACTAATGGTGTTGTTCGCCGATTACAAAATCGCGACGAATGGTCTTCTATCTGGATGCAGCGCATGCGCGCACCTATGCTGAGTGCCCCCGATTTCATTCGTTCGTCGGGTAAAGCTTTATCACCCTCTGGCGTAATGACAGCACGGCAATTAGGCTGCAGAGAAGAAGACAAACCACAACGCCAGCGCGGTGGGCGCAAACAGGCCTCACAACAGGTGAAGCAGTTTTTCACTCGCCACTTACCTGCGTACCGCTACTCCATGTCTAGCCCGCTGTCTGCCGAAGAGGCGTGCTCGCGACTCTCGCCTTATCTCGCGTATGGTGCGCTATCTATTAAAGAGTTGATGCATAAGATATGGAAAACACGCGCGCAACTGCAAGCTGCATCTACTGAGGAATCCTCTTCACGCGTTTTAGCGAGCCTAAAATCATTTGAAAGCCGCTTGCATTGGCATTGCCACTTCATACAAAAACTAGAATCCCAACCAAATATCGAGATGCAGAACATGCATAGCGGATTTGATGGCTTGCGTGAGCCTCATTTCAATCAAGACTATTTTGAGCGCTGGAAAAAAGGGGAAACTGGTTTTCCACTGATTGATGCGTGCATGCGTATGCTGGCGCAAACCGGTTGGATTAATTTCCGTATGCGTGCTTTGCTGATTAGCTTTTCCAGCTACCAATTATGGAATCATTGGCGCGAACCTGCATTACACTTAGCGCGTGAATTTTTAGACTACGAGCCAGGCATTCACTACCCACAGATACAAATGCAGAGTGGTGTTACTGGTATTAATACTTTGCGTATCTACAACCCCGTCAAACAAGCGCAAGACCAAGATCCTAAAGGTATATTCGTCAAGCGCTGGCTACCTGAGTTGCGCAATGTGCCGAATGAATTTATTTTTCAACCGTGGACGATGCCAATTGAGCTACAGCGCGAAATCTCTTTAACGATGGGCAGTACATATCCTTTGCCTATCGTCGATCATTTAGCAACCGCTAAACATGCGCGCGATACCTTATGGCCTCTGGTGCGTAACCCTTCTATGCGATCAGAAGCACGACAAGTGTTTATCAAACATGGTAGTCGCCACCCTTTCCGGGAAGGACGCTCACGACAAACAACAAAGTCATCCGCCGCAAACACCACGAATAACACTACGTCCCGCTCAGACGCTGAAGTAAAGTCAAGCAAATCAAGTGAGCCGTCTCCTCAACTTTCACTCGGTCTGGATCCCTAATGCTCGCTGGCGTACTCAGTACAGCTGCGGCATTCACTATGTGGGGAATTTTTCCGCTTTATCTCAGGCTATTTCAAAACATACCCGCGCTAGAAATTCTTTCGCATCGTGTGATCTGGTCGATCTTGCTGGTACTAGTCATATTGGCTGTACGCAAGCAGTGGTCGTGGCTAAGCAAGATAGCGCAGCAACCTCGCATAGGACTTGTTTTCGTAGCCAGTGCGGCCATGCTAGCCACCAACTGGGTAGTCTATGTGTGGGCTGTTGGTGAACAGCGAATTATCGATGCCAGCCTCGGTTATTTCATCACACCTTTATTTAATATTTTGTTTGGCATCATGTTAGGAGAGCGCCTACGCAATGCGCAGTGGTTGGCGATTGCGTTTGCTGCGAGCGGGGTAATTTGGTTGACGCTAGGGGTAGGTCAGCTGCCATGGATAGGCCTGACTATCGCTGTCACTTTCAGTCTGTACGGCTTACTGCGGAAAACCGCTCTCTTAGGACCGTTAGAGGGCTTAGCCGTTGAAACATTGGTGATGCTACCGCTGGCTGCCTTATTTTTACTGCTACCCAATAGCGGCTCCTCTCATTCCTTCACTGCGGGCGATCCCGTTCTGAGTGCCTTACTATTTGCGGCAGGCCCTATCACTGCCGTGCCGCTACTCTTATTTGCCTTTGGGGCGCGCCGCATTCCATTGTCCATGCTAGGACTTTTGCAATACATAGGCCCGAGCATACAGCTACTGCTGGGAATCTGGCTGTACCACGAGCCTTTCGGCGGCAATCGTCTAATTGGCTTTGCGCTGATTTGGGCTGGCTTGTTTGTTTATTCCATTCAAGGGATATGGCACTCTTGGAAACCCAGCTCCAATGCTGCCAATCCTGATTGATCTGTACCATAGCTCGCCCTTCGGGTATCCTCTGACGGCTTCGCAGTCTTAGCTGCCAAATTTATTTTTTTACTAGATAATTCACCATGGCTAATTACGTTTTCACCATGAATCGCGTGGGCAAGATCGTCCCGCCCAAACGCCAAATTCTCAAGGATTTTTCCTTATCATTTTTTCCCGGCGCGAAAATCGGCGTGCTCGGTCTGAATGGTTCTGGAAAATCGACCCTATTAAAAATTATGGCGGGTATCGATAAGGATATCGAAGGCGAAGCCACGCCTATG
>JBEGSP010000073.1:0-2618 GCA_041179845.1 Pseudomonadota bacterium | reverse complement strand
GGGTAATGATTCAGCGCGCCGATGGCTACGCGGGTCTGAAAGCCTTATTGCCGCCGCCTTCACGTAGAGGTTTGGTGTTGATTGATCCATCTTATGAAGATAAAGATGACTACCGTAAGGTGCGAGTCGCTATTGAAGAATCTCAGAAACGATTTGCAACCGGTACCTTCGCGGTATGGTATCCGGCGCTAGGCCGCCTCGAATCACAGCAACTGCCCGAACGCCTCAAACGCTGTGCAGCATCGGATTGGTTACATGTTAATTTGTCCGTTAGAGGCTATGTCGAAGGCCAGGGGCTGTATAGCAGTGGCATGTTCATAATTAATCCACCATGGACGTTAAAGGCTGCGTTAGAGCAGGCAATGCCTTGGCTGGCGGAAGTGCTGGGTGAGGGAACAGGTAGCTTCGTACTGCAATCGGGCACAGCGGCACGCGTTAAGAAAGAGCGCGAAGAATGAACAAGGCCTTTGTCAAAGAATCGTCTGGCGAAGACGATGACGACGATCTGGGTCAAGGTCTTCCGCCGATTCCAGCGGGTGCTAAAAACTACATCACACCGCAAGGTTATCAGCGTATTCGCGAAGAGCTGTTCAGTTTGATTGATGTTGAGCGGCCCGAGGTGGTGAAGATTGTTCACTGGGCAGCTTCGAACGGGGACCGCTCTGAAAACGGCGACTACATTTATGGCAAACGTCGCCTGCGTGAAATTGATCGACGTATTCGTTTTTTAACTAAACGTATGGATCTTGCCGAAGTGGTTGATCCTGCGATTCATCACGGTAGTGATCAAGTATTTTTTGGTGCGACCGTAACGTACCTTAATCGTCAGGGCGTAGAGCAAACGATACGAATTGTCGGTATCGATGAAATCGATCCCTTGAATGGAAAAATTAGTTGGGTCTCTCCCGTGGCGCGAGCGCTGACTAAGTCCAGAGAAGGTGATGTTGTCACCCTGAGTACACCGTCTGGCTTGGATGAGCTTGAGATAATCGCCGTCGAATACCCTGCGCCAGTCTGACGTAAAATAATAAATTCTGAAATTTATAACGCTAGAAATACATGGCTATCGTTTTCCCCACCTTGAATCACCCCCTACGAGTACCACTTTCTGCGGAGATTCACTCGCGGCCACCGATACGGCTTGAGGCACCCGAGCGCATCACCCACTTAGGTATTTTCGGGCGTAACGAGCCAGAAGAAAATCAATCAGTTGGTGTGCAGAGTCAGTTACTGGCTGACTTGTGCACACACTACGGTGTCACACCGCCCGTGGTTGAGGCCAAATATTTTTTTCATGACTTTGGTCGTTTTCGCTTGAAGTGGGAAGGTCACAGCGAATTTGCTAGCTTCACCTTTGTTTCGAGCGTGCATGGTGATTTGAAGTCTGAGAGTTTTTTTGACCGCATGCCCTCCGAAGATCTCCCACAAGAGTGGCTTTTGCGTTTGCAAGGTAAGTTAATGGTCGCAACGCACATCGTGGTTGAAAGTTCAGCGATGCCTCCAGATGAAGCGGTACCGCATATGCGTCGCTTATTCGAAGGTAATCCGATTGTAGGTTGCGAAGCTTCACAGGCAGCACAGGTTTGGACAGATTTTCAGATTCATGCCAGCGGTTTCGTTCGCTTTGTCGTTCGCGACGCGGGCTTGAAAGGCCAGCAGGCAGGGCGACTAGTACAACGCATTCTTGAAATAGAAACCTACCGCAAGATGGCAATGCTAGGTTTGCCAAACGCGCAGCGCGCTAGTCCAATACTAAATTCTATTGAGGCGGAGCTTGCGTCTCAAACCGCTGCCATGGTCGACATGGATAAGACAGGTCACAAAGGCGACGAAGAAGGCATGGCAGAAGAGCAGCATCTGTTGGAACGTATCACCAGCTTAGCGGCACGATTAGAACAACTAGCCGTTGATAATAGCTACCGTTTTTCTGCATCGAATGCTTACTTTAAACTTGTTCATTCACGTATCGAGGAATTACGCGAGCGTCGAATTGAAGGCGTGCCAACCATTAGCGAATTTATGCAACGCCGCCTGACTCCTGCAATGAACACCTGTTTATCAACTGATAGACGACAAAAAATCTTGGCAGAACGAATCGCCAATACGAATTCCTTACTTAGAACGCGCGTAGGCATACGTCAGGAACAGCAAAATAACCAAATCCTTCAGTCAATGAATAAGCGTGCAGCACAACAATTACGCTTGCAGCAAGCCGTTGAAGGTTTATCGGTGGTGGCTATTTCTTACTATCTGGCGGGTTTGGTGAGTTATGTCGGAAAGGCACTCAAAGCGGCAGGCCTTCACATTGATACTGACTTGATGACAGGCATCTCCTTACCTGTCTTGGGATTAATTGTTTGGGTGGGATTACGGCAGCTGAAAAAGAATCTCAGTTAAATCCTCACGACATGATGTGAGGTACGAAAATAAACGCGAAGAGTGCGCTTAATTACGCTCGCGCAAGATGCGTTCAACACCTTTAACGCGTTTAACATTGCGCATCAATCGCGCCAAATGTATACGGTCTTCTACTTGCACAGTAAACCTTAATTCGGTCATGGGGCCAGCATGGCTTTCATCCATCCCAACATGAACAATATTCGAATCCGATTCATTAA